>JAFPED010000065.1 GCA_017423565.1 Prevotella sp.
CTGGCAGTGACCTTCGTGCTCACCGTCACCGTTCCTGTTAATTATCTTTTGCAGACAAAGGTCTTAGGAGCTAACTGCTTAGTAGAAGGAGTTGATTTGAGTTATCTGTCCTTCATCCTCTTCATCGCTGTTATTGCCGGTATGGTTCAGTTGGTGGAGATGACGGTTGAGAAATATTCACCGTCCCTTTATGCTGCTTTAGGTATCTTCCTGCCACTGATTGCTGTTAACTGTGCCATCATGGGTGCGTCGCTCTTCATGCAGCAGCGTATTCTGCTTGACCCAACCAACTCACAGGCCATTACAAGTGTTTGGGATGCTGTGATCTATGGCTTCGGTTCTGGTCTTGGATGGACATTGGCCATTGTGGCAATGGGTGCTATTCGTGAGAAGATGCAGTATTCTGATGTACCCAAGCCATTACAGGGTCTGGGAATTGTGTTCATCACGGTAGGTCTCATGGCTATGGCCATGATGTGTTTTAGTGGCTTAAATATTTAAGGATATGTCAGAAGAATTTGTATTCATTTCATATAGTATCGGAGGATTCCTCGCAGTAATACTCTTGTTAGTGATTATTCTGCTTGTAGCAAAGAAATATCTCTCTCCAAGTGGAAATGTCAATATTACCGTCAATGACGATAAGGTGCTCAATGTGCCCCAGGGTAATAACCTGATGGCAACATTGAATGAGAATGGAATCTTCCTGCCATCTGCCTGTGGTGGTAAAGCCAGTTGCGGTCAGTGTAAGGTACAAGTACTTGAGGGTGGGGGAGAGATACTCGACTCTGAGAAGCCTCACTTTACACGTAAGCAAATCAAGGACCACTGGCGCTTAGGTTGTCAGTGTAAGGTTAAGGGTGACCTGAAGATTCATGTAGATGAGAGTATTCTTGGTGTTAAAGAGTACGAGTGTACGGTTATTTCCAACAAAAATGTTGCTACGTTTATTAAGGAGTTCAAGGTGCAGCTGCCTGCAGGTGAACATATGGACTTCCTGCCTGGCTCGTATGCTCAGATTAAGATTCCACAGTTCGACTGTATTGACTACAACGACTATGACCGTGAGCTTATTACACCAGAATATGTACCATCGTGGGAGAAGTTCAAGATGTTTGACCTGAAGTGTAAGAACCCAGAACCCACCATCCGTGCATACTCTATGGCCAATTATCCTGCCGAGGGTGATGTCTTTATGCTTACTGTTCGTATTGCGACACCACCATTCAAGCCTGACCGTAGTGGCTTTATGGATGTCAATCCTGGTATTGCCTCAAGTTACATCTTCTCGCTCAAACCTGGTGACAAGGTTATCATGTCTGGACCATTTGGTGATTTCCATCCTCACTTCGACTCTAAGAAGGAGATGATCTGGGTAGGTGGTGGCGCTGGTATGGCTCCCTTGCGTGCACAGATTATGCATATGACCAAGACGTTGAATACACGTGACCGTGAGATGCATTACTTCTATGGTGCCCGTGCTTTGAACGAGGTGTTCTATCTTGATGATTTCCTGGGACTGGAGAAGGAGTTCCCCAACTTCCACTTCCATCTGGCTCTGGACCGTCCAGACCCAGCTGCTGATGCTGCTGGCGTGAAATATACACCGGGCTTCGTACATCAGGTAATGCTTAATACATACCTGAAGGATCATGAAGCTCCTGAGGATATCGAGTATTACATGTGTGGTCCTGGACCAATGTCGAAGGCTGTTGTCTCTATGCTTGATTCTCTGGGTGTTGATCCTGAATCTATCATGTATGACAACTTTGGTGGATAGTGTTATGATGAATAAGAATTTTCGTGGATATCTGGCAGTTCTGTCATTAGTTGTCTGTCTATTCTCGTTTAGCAGTGCTGCGGCTCAGGAGACAGAGATGCTTAGTGTTGCTGATGGCTTCCAGTTCAGCGTCAGAACCGACTATACGGCAGATGGCGTGAATGCTATGTCACGTCCGTATCAGTCTCGATTTGGTGTTGAGGGTTGGGACCGCCATACTGCTCTTGCTTTAGTTCATATAACCGATATGGACAAGCAACTGACTGCCGGTCAGACCTGGCAGGCACCAGCAGAGGCTGTTGCTGCAGAGACGCCAGCTCAGCCAGTTGTCTATATGGTGACTCCTGAGGGTTATCAGAATGTGACATTCTTCAGTGGTGACATGCAATATGCATACGTGCTTTATTTTGCACCTTCACTGGAGCAGTCGTGGTTGCTGGTCAGTAGGGTAGCCAATGGTTCTATCACTCCCCTGTACCAGTTGAGTAATGACCTTACTTTGTTGCAAGAAACACCTGAAAAGGCTTCGATTACCAGTGATGCAGAAGCCAACCGCCGTGAGAATCTTGATGCTTTCGTCAGCTTAGCCGGTCGTCTGGCTTCTGGCCAATATCATGGCATCAACTACATTGAACGCGAATAATGTAGTTCAAGGTGATTGGTGATACACAGAGGTAGTTCCTCTTGGTAGTGGGTGACAAAGATAAGTGTCTTGTTCTTTCGCTCGCAGAAGGCCTCGATAATGTCTTTGGCCAGACGGCGGTTCACAAGATCCAAACCATGGAGTGGTTCATCTAATATGAGTAACTCCGGGTCCTTTACAAAGGCTCGTGCTAACAGCACGAGCCTTTGTTCGCCACTGGAGAGAGTGATGAAGCTACGGTTAGCTAAGTTTTCAATTCCAAAGATGCTCATCCAGAACTGGCACTGCTTCAGTTCCTGTTCGTTAGGCCGCACGTAGAGACCAACGGTGTCTTTGAGTCCACTCGCCACGATATGTATGGCAGGCAGGTTACGATGGTAGCTGCGATGCATCTCAGGAGAGACGTAACCAATGTGGCGTTTAATGTCCCAGATGGTCTCACCACTCTGTCCACGACGATAGCCGAAGAGAGTAATGTCGCAGGCATAAGCCTGTGGGTTGTCTGCACATACAAGCGACAAAAGAGTTGATTTGCCGGAACCGTTTTGTCCTGACAGTGCCCATCGCTCTCCATTACGGACGGTCCATGAGAGGTCTTTGAGGATGGTTCGTTCACCATAACGTATGCTGACATCATGCATGCAGACTACTTCTTCAGCATGGTAGTCATTCATATTAGTAGGCAGGTCTATGATGGCCTGCCTTTTTTCATGGTTGAGCACATGAGCAGGCAATTCCGGCAGTTGTGCAAGATACTCTTTGAGGGTCATTGTTTTGCCATCATTGTCCATGTCTATAACCTGTTCAACATAGTCTGGCAGGTCATCGGTTTTGGCAATGACAAGATAGAGGTCAAGGGACTCTTCGTTGGCAATGTGTAGTAGATGGGTACGCAGTTGTTGACGTGTCTCCGCATCTAATCCAATAAAAGGGTTGTCCAGAATAAGCGTTTTTGGATGGCTGGCCAGTGCCTTGCGTAGTTGATAGCGTCTTAACTCGCCCGATGATAGACTGATGAGTGGTTGACCATTGACCATCGGAGTCTCTGGGTCTATGTCATGCTGGTTCCATCGCTGTTGTAAATAGTATGCTCCATCGGCTATGGAACCGTAGGAGTCGCGGAACGCTACGTAACGAAGGGTGTCGCTGGCTATGTTGCGACGCATTTGTTCCACATATTGGGTTTTGCCGCTTGCATTGCGGCCTACAATAGCAGTTATCATGCAGTTGTGTTGGTTATTTAATACGGTCTTTATTCTTGTTTACAAAGTCTTTCCATCCACGATAGTGTGCTGTTGATTCCGGGCGACTCATCTGTAGGAAGTGGCAATAGGCTGCTCCCAATGCGTCGGTGGCATCCATAAATGTATTGACATCGTCGTCAGTGAGTTTGAGCATGCGTTGCAACATGCCTGCCACCTGTTCCTTCGATGCTGCTCCATTACCTGTGATGGCCATTTTGATTTTCATTGGGGCATACTCATGGATGGGTACGCCATGGTGGATGGCTGCTGCGATAGCTGTTCCTTGTGCTCGCCCAAGTTTCAGCATCGATTGTACATTCTTACCGAAGAAAGGTGCTTCAATGGCCATCTCGTCTGGTAGGTAGGCATCAATGATACCAGTGACGCGTTCGAAGATATGACCCAATTTCAGGTAGGCATCACCAAACTTCCTGAGGTCAATGACACCCATGGTTATCATTTCAGCCTTGTTGCCTACCACGCGTATGATTCCATAACCCATGATATTGGTTCCAGGGTCAATGCCCAGTATTATTTTTTCTGGTTTGTCCATCAGAGTAGGGTGGTGTAGGTAAACATGTTAGGGAAAGACTGCTCAACAGGTGGCTGTTGACGAAAGAGTGCGAACAACGCACTGCCCGATCCGCTCATGGCTGCATATACCGCACCCATGTCATAGAGCTGTTGCTTGACATGCCCTATTTCCGGATGTTGTGCGAAGACACTTGCTTCAAAGTCGTTGACAAGTTGTTCGCGCCAAGTCTCCACCGGCTGTTTTACTATGTCATAACAGCAACGTTCCGGTTTTTGGGGTGTAACTAAAGCAAAAGCTTCGCGCGTGGAAACAGGTATGTCAGGGCGTACAACGGCAAAATGCCATCCTTTCAATTGTAGTGTTATGGGTTGCAGCCGTTCACCTATACCTTCAGCATATTGTGGTAATGGGTCAATGAAAAAGGCACAATCAGCCCCCAGCCGTGTTGCATAACCTATAAGTTGACTCTTGTTTAACCCTAACTCGCACAGTTGGTTGAGCATGCATAACATGTATGCTCCGTCACTGGAACCACCACCCATTCCTGCCTGGGTGGGAATACATTTATCTAATATCGCGCGCACGCGAGGCATGTGTGGATAATCAGCCTTTAGCAATTCGTATGCCTTGACAATCAAATTCTTCTGGCTGTCGCCTTCTATGGACATACCTTTCAGTGTCAGTTGACAGTCGTATTCCTGCGTGTCGTTAGCTGTAACGATGTTGACTTCGAGCGTGTCGCTTATGGGGACAGGGTAGAACACGGTCTCAAGGTTATGGTAACCGTCGTTTCTGCGTTCTACAACGTTCAGCCCAAGATTGACCTTGGCTATAGGATGTGTTATCATAAGGGTTCTGTGCGTGTGTCTATTTACGTTTAAAAGTCAGTTTACCAGGCAACTTCTGCCATTTCCCGTCTTTGGGTACCTTGATGGTGCTGCCTGCACCTTGTTCTAAAACGAGTGTTGAGTCATTTGGCAGGCGAAGCGTAGCTGTCAGGTCCTCACTTCCGTAGTCGTTAATTAGCTGTATTTCAGCTTTCTTGTTATCTTTCACGTCAGCCTCTGTGATGAGCCAGTAGAACCCGTTATGTTTTTTAGCCAGATAGCCTGGCAATGGCCCGAACAAATCGTGGTCTGGTATGTTCATTCCTTCACCATAAAGGTTGATGTGCATATACACATTGTATTCGTCGTTGACGAAATATCCTTTGAAAGGCTGACTGCTCTGAGCCTGTGCTGTTAATGCCAGCATAAGAAAGGTTGCCGTGGCAGAAAAAAATCTTATTATCATCTCCTTGCTTTGTTTGTAGCGCAAAGTTAGCAAATATAAATCAATTAATCAGAAGATTTTATGAAAATATATGCAAATTATGAGAAGATTTATGATTTTTTTAAGTACCTTTGTGGCCGTTATACGTATAAAGGATGAAAAAAGGATTACTGAAACCTGACTATATCTTTGAGTCAAGCTGGGAAGTTTGTAATAAAGTCGGTGGTATTTACACCGTTCTTTCTACACGTGCAAAGACGTTGCAGGATATGATGCAGGACAGGGTGATATTTATTGGCCCTGATTTTTGGAAAAAGAAAGAAAGTCCCTATTTTACTGAGGACAAAGCGTTGTTGGCTGATTGGCGACAGAAGGCTGTTGATAGCGGTCTGAAGGTTAGAATCGGTCGTTGGAAGGTGCCAGGAGCACCAATCTCTGTGTTGGTTGATTTCACTCCCTATTTTGAACAAAAAAATGACATCTATGGATGGCTGTGGGAACATTACCAAGTCGATAGTTTGCATGCCTATGGTGACTACGATGAGGCCTCTATGTTCAGCTATGCTGCTGGTTTAGTGGTGGAAAGTCTCTATCAATGGCTAAACACTCAACAGTCTTCTCTCAATGCCATCTACCATGCTAATGAGTGGATGTGTGGCTTGGGTGCACTTTACATTAACAACCGCTTGCCACAGATAGGTACAATTTTCACTACACATGCTACAAGCATCGGACGTAGTATAGCAGGTAATCAGAAACCACTCTACGACTATCTGTTTGCATATAACGGTGATCAGATGGCTGGTGAACTTAATATGCAGAGCAAGCACTCCATAGAGAAACAAACGGCACATTATGTCGATTGTTTCACTACTGTGAGTGACATCACTGCCAATGAGTGCCGTGAATTGCTCGACAAGCCTGTTGACGTAGTTTTGCCAAATGGTTTTGATAATAGTTTCGTGCCAGCACCAGCAGTCTTCACTCGAAAGCGTAAGGCTGCACGTCAGCGACTGCTCGCTGTGGCAAATGCACTGCTTGGTGAAAACCTCGGTGATGACACACTCATTATCTCCACCAGTGGTCGATATGAGTTCCGTAATAAAGGTATTGACGTATTTGTCGAAGCTATGAACCGACTCTTGCGCGACAAAGACTTGAAGAAAAACGTAGTTGCTTTCATCGAGGTTCCTGGATGGGTTGGTGAACCACGTAAAGATCTTCAGGATCGTCTGAAGAGTGGCAAGGCTTACGACACACCATTAGAGGTGCCTCAGGTAACGCATTGGCTACATAATATGAGTCATGACAACGTGTTGGGAATGATGAAATACTACGACATGCATAATCGTAAGGACGAACGTGTAAAGGTTATTTTCCTGCCATGTTACCTCGACGGAAACGACGGTATTGTAAATATGACCTATTACGATGTCGTGTTAGGTAACGACTTGTGCATCTACCCCTCCTATTACGAGCCTTGGGGATACACACCATTAGAGGCTGTAGCCTTTAAAGTGCCATGTATCACTACCGACCTGGCAGGCTTTGGCCTGTGGGCTAACAGTGTGTTCGGTCATTATGGCGAGATTGAAGATGGTGTGAAAGTTATTCATCGTACCGACTATAACTACTCTGAGGTGGCTGACGCTATAAAAGATACGGTGGCCGCATTTTCAGGATATACAAAGAAACAAATCGACAGTTGTCGTCGTCATGCTGATGCACTGTCGAAGAAAGCGCTCTGGAGTGAGTTCATCCAGTACTACGAACAGGCATATGACATTGCCCTGCGCAAGGCTCAGGAACGTCAGAACTCATGAAATGCCTAAGATAAAAACAACTAAACAAAATAACAATTAACACGGGGAAATGGATATATGTTCAGAACCCCACCCCTCTGAAACAGAGGGCAAAAAAATCACAACGATGAAAATAAAAGCAGACTATGCGAATGCTCCGCAGTGGAAGGAGCTGACAGTGAAATCAAGTCTTCCAGAACAGCTGAAGTGTCTGGATGAGATTGCCCACAACCTGTGGTGGGTATGGAACTACGAAGCTCGCGACTTGTTTCGTGACCTTGACCCCGAACTCTATCATGAGGTGAAACATAACCCCGTGATGTTGCTGGAGCGTCTCACTTTTGCGCGTAAAGAAGAGATTATGAAGGATAAGACGCTGATGAAGCGCATTAAGAACGTTTACGAACTGTTCCGTCAGTATGTAGATGTAAAGCCCGACACCACACGCCCGTCAGTTGCTTACTTCTGCATGGAGTATGGTATGCACTCAGCACTGAAGATCTATTCTGGTGGTCTGGGTATGCTCGCCGGCGACTATGTCAAGGAGGCTTCCGACTCTAACGTTGATATGTGTGCCGTTGGATTCCTTTATCGTTTTGGCTACTTTACACAGAGCCTCTCTATTGATGGTCAGCAGATTGCCAATTACGAGAGCCAGAACTTCAGTTCACTGCCTATAGAGCGTCAGCTCGACAAAGACGGTAACCCCATGGTCATCGCCGTGCCTTATACCAACTATCAAGTGCATGCTTATGTATGGCGTGTCAATGTTGGACGTGTCAAGCTTTATCTGCTCGACACAGATAACGAGATGAACTCTGACTTCGACAAACCTATTACTCACTCACTCTATGGTGGCGATTGGGAGAACCGTCTCAAGCAGGAAATTTTGCTTGGTATCGGTGGTATGCTGCTGCTCAAGAAGCTGGGTATTAAGAAAGATATCTACCACTGCAACGAGGGACATGCAGCACTTTGTAATCTGCAGCGTTTGTGCGACTATATTGAGGAAGGCCTTACCTTCAATCAGGCAATGGAACTGGTACGTTCCTCTTCTCTCTATACTGTTCATACACCTGTGCCTGCTGGTCACGACTACTTTGACGAGGGACTGTTTGGCAAGTACATGGGCAACTATCCTCAGAAGCTGGGTATCTCTTGGGATGAGTTTATTGGCATGGGACGTACCAACCCCGATGACCACTCTGAGAAGTTCTGTATGTCAACATTTGCCTGCAACACCTGTCAGGAGGTCAATGGTGTGTCGAAACTTCACGGTTGGGTAAGCCAGCAAATGTTTGCTCCCATTTGGCAGGGCTATTATCCAGAGGAGAATCACGTGGGCTATGTTACAAATGGTGTTCACTTCCCCACATGGTGCGCTACCGAGTGGCGTAAGGTCTATGCTAAGTACTTCGATACAAAGCATATGGCCGACCAGTCTAACGAAGATATTTGGCATGGTATTTACGATTGTCCCGATGAGGAAATATGGGAGACACGTATGCTCTTGAAGCAAAAACTCTTCGACTATATCAAGGAGCAGTTCCGTGAAACATGGCTACGCAACCAAGGCGATCCCTCGCGCGTGGTACGTCTCCTTGAGAAGATGAACCCTAACGCATTGGTGATTGGCTTCTGCCGTCGCTTTGCTACATATAAGCGTGCCCATCTGTTGTTTACAGACTTGGAGCGTCTTAATAAAATTGTCAACGATCCAGAGCATCCCGTTATCTTCCTGTTTGCCGGCAAGGCTCACCCCGCAGACGGTGCTGGTCAGGGCTTGATTAAGAAGATCTTTGAAATTTCTCAGCGTCCTGAGTTTCTGGGTAAGATTATCTTCCTTGAGGACTATGACTTCCTGCTGGCTCGCAGACTTGTATCAGGTGTAGATATTTGGATGAATACTCCGACACGTCCCCTCGAGGCTTCTGGTACGTCAGGCGAGAAAGCTGAGATGAATGGTGTTGTTAACCTCTCGGTGAAAGATGGTTGGTGGCTGGAAGGCTATCGCGAAGGTGCTGGTTGGGCACTCACAGAGAAGCGTACCTATCAGAACCAGGGTTATCAGGATCAGCTTGACGCAGC
>JAFPED010000066.1 GCA_017423565.1 Prevotella sp.
ACTTCTCTACGAGACATGAACCACTCACGTCCATGCTACCCGTATGATCGTCGCTGCAGGCAGCTAACCCGCATATTACGCATAATGCGCAGATAATGCTATATATCGTTTTCATAACTTTAATTTTTTACATTTTTGCATTTTTACATTTTGCATTACCACTGTCCGCAGTTTTGCGTGTAGTGACCGTTAGAGGCAGCCATCTGCTCCCAAGGAATAGGAAGATACTCGTTCTTGTTGGCAGTAAACTGTGAACCAACCAGGAAGTTCATCTTCTCGCTCTCACTTGCATAGTACTTATTGATGACTGTAGCAGCATCGCCCCAGCGCACGAGGTCGAAGAATCGCTCACTCTCGAGTGCGAGCTCCAGTCGGCGCTCCATCTTGATGATCTTCATGGCAGCATCCTTCGAATAAGAGCCATTGTACTTGCCTACAGCGAAGTGTACGTTATATTTAGTAGGATAGTTCGAAACGACACTATTGGTTGCCATCTTGGCAGCACGGTCGCGAACCTGATTGACGAGTGTGATAGCCTCTGCAGCCTGTCCCAGCTGTGCCAGAGCCTCAGCACGCATCAGCAGCACATCAGCATAGCGGAATACGATGCGATTCATTGAACTTGCCCACTGCGAATCGCACAGGAAGAGATAACTGTCGGAAAGGGCAGGATCCACATTCTGCTTCAGCGATACGAAGTATCCGAAAGTACCACCTGAACGACTCCATGCATTACTCTCGCTAATCATAAAACCGGGATTGAACATATAGGGAGTACCAGGCACTCCTACTGTCACAAACAGGCGAGGATCGACAGTCTGATTTGATCCAACAGTGTAATCGACATCAGCATAATTGTCAAGCAGAGGCAGACCATCACTATTGGTGCGATAAGCATCCACAAGGTTGTGAGAAGGCTTGTAGAAGTCGCAGCCAGAGTCGTGAACTTTAGGAATACATGGCACAATCAGACGATTGGAGAAGTTCAGGTTACCATATACGGTACCATCGTTCTTTGAATACTGGATGGCCCATAAGCTCTCTTTGCCATTCTCATACTGCTCCTCAGGACGGAAGTTATTATGCATGTCGGGCTCCAGACCGTATCCTGCATAGAGAGCAGAGTTGGTGTAATCCACCACTTTCTGCAGGTCAGCCTCGTTCACGGCTGTCACCTGATTTGAGTTGGCATCATCCTGACGATATGCCTTATAGAGATAGACTTTAGCCAAGAAGGCAGCACATGCAGCCTTGGTGGGGCGGCCTTTTTCAGTCTGTGTGGCAGGAAGAACTGCATAAGCATCCTCAAGGTCGTTGATGATCTGCTGCCAACCCTCATCATTGGTGTATTCTGTATTCGAGAGATTGTTGTAGTCCTCTTCGGTCATATTAGGTTTGTTCACGAATGGGATTTTCTTGAACAGACGCTTCAGCTGGAAATGTCCGTAGGCACGCAGGAACTTCATCTCAGCAGTACGCTGTTGAATGGTGGCATTCCCTTGGTCAGCACTAGCCAGAATATCGAGCGAGAGACTGACACGTGAGAGATAATTATAGAAACGAGTCCAGATAGAGCTGAATGGCCAGTCGGTAGTCATCACACCTGAGCTCTTTTCCAGACGGTGGAAAGGCTCACCATCAGAAAAGTCTGAGCCACCTACATAGGCGTCGTCAGAACGGGTATCGTAGTTCCATAGTGAGAATGAGGCGTTCATGTCCTCTATGGTAACCAGACCTGCGTATGCTGAGATCAGCACGTTGTCGATATACTCAGGATTCTTTACCTCATCCTGAGTCAGCGTAGCCTGTGGCACTTGTTCCTCAAGGAAATCCGAGCAGGCAGTAAGACCGCAGATAACGCAGATTGTGCAGATAATATTATATATCGTTTTCATAATCGTTGCTATATTTTAGAATGAAACATTGAGTCCGAAAGTAAGATTGAGTGGGATAGGATAGTTGAATCCTGGGTTCTCAGGATCGGCACCTGTAAACTTGCTGCTCTTGATGGTCACCAGGTTCTGAGCCGAAGCATAGAAGCGAATACGATCCAAGTGCAACTTATCGGTCACCTGTTTCGGCATATTGTATCCTAACTGGATAGTACGCAATTTAGCGTATGAACCATTTTCAATATAATATGAAGATACGCGACCCTCATTGTTTGTATCCGATGTGGTGAGTGCAGGGATATCGCTTCCAGGATTGGAAGGACTCCAAGCGTCGAGCAAACGCACGCCTTTATTCAGATAAGGCACGTTGATGGCTGAGTTTGCCCAGAAATCGGTCTGCGACTTATAGCCACGACAGTCAACGTCAACACCCTGCACACCCTGCCAGAACATGGTCAGATCCCAGTTCTTATACTGCAGATAGATGTTCAGGCCCCACGTGAAGGCTGGTGTAGGATCATAGATCCAATCCTGATCCTCCTCAGTGATGCGGCCATCGCCATTCAAATCCTTATAGCGGATACGGCCAAGTCCGGCGCCTTCCTGTATAGCATGATTGTCGATCTCTTCCTGACTCTTGAAGATACCATCGTAGATGTAACCTACCTGTGAGAACATCGCATGACCCACAACGCTCTTTACACCGTTGCCACCATACTTACCGTTGGCGGCTACTGTCTCTGGCAGCTTGGTAATCTCGTTGACGTATTTGCTGATGTTACCACTGATATCCCATGAGAAATCGTTAGACAGACTATGACGATAGCCTACTGTGAGTTCCCAACCATTGTTCTTTACCTCACCGGCGTTGATCCACTGGCCAGAGCCTTCTCCCATGGCAGCAATACCTTCCATTAAGAGCAGAATGTCGGTGGTCTTCTTGCTATACCAGTCGAAACTACCATAGATCTCATTTCGCAAGATACCGAAGTCAAGACCGATGTTATTCTGAGTCGTAGTCTCCCACTTGATGTCATCATTGCCACGCTGGTTGCGCACATATCCGTTAGGAAGGTCGTAACCGCCATTGGTACCAGCGATATCATAAGAGGAGCCAGCCTGACCACTTCCCCAAAGGCCTGTAGACACAACCGACTTATAGAGAGTATAGCGAGCTGTGTTCGAGATTTCCTGGTTACCGGTCTGTCCCCAAGAGTAACGCAGTTTCAGGTTGTCGAGCCAACCCCTTGTACCCTCCATAAATTTCTCCTGGGAGATGCGCCAACCTGCACTGACAGAGGGGAAAGTACCATATTGGTTGTTGGTACCGAATCGGCTCGAACCGTCACGACGAATCGTGACTGAAGCCAGATACTTATCATCATAAGTATAGTTCACCTTTCCGAAGAATGACAAGAGGGAGAAACCCTCACCAAAGCCTTCGGCCAGCTGACGGCCAGCTCCTGCCGACGGCCACATATAGTCGGTATTCAGAATAGCCAGTTCGTAGCGTTTGGCACTGCTCATCTTGTAGTCCATACGGTTCAACTCAGTACCGATCATGGCATCTCCACGATGTTTACCGATTTCCAGATTATAAGTAGCAATGGCATTCCACATCCATCGCATGGTGTGTTCCTGCTTGTCCTCTACGGCACTGTCGGTACGCATCACTTTACCGTTGGCAATGGGGTAAGTGAAGAAACGTTGCTCTTTCTGTGTGTAATCCATACCCAAAGTGGTGCGAACCATAAAGTTCTTAAATGGAGTAATGCTCAGATGCACATCACCAAACATACGCCACTGGGTATACTCATTGTCCTTTGCATTGGAAATCATGCTCAATGGATTCTCGCGCTCAGAGTAGGCACCAAGAGCCTGAGCATACTTGCCGTTTTCTGCATAGATGGGGAAGTTGGGGTTAAACTCCAGAGCGTGCTCCAACACACCACCAGGAGCATCAACACCCTTCGTACGGTTGATGGTGAAGTTCTCACCAATGGTTACCAGATCGTCAATCAGTTTATAGTCTGCATTGGCACGGCCAGAAAGACGGTTGAACCAGGAGTCCTTAATGGTACCTTTATTATCATAGTAACCTATAGAGAAGAAAGAATTACCCTTCTCAGAGCCATTGCTTACTGACACATTATACTGCTGAATGACACCCGTGCGCGTAATCTCCTTAAACCAATCGGTATCACCAGCACGTACAGTGGCGTTCTCATCGAGGAACATGTTCATCGTCATATTGTTAAGTACAGGATTACCCTTGGCATCATAACTCCAATCATAATTATATCCAAGGTTGTTATTGCCAGGGTTCACGCCGTCATTTACTGAGGCTTGCCAATAGGCACGTCCCCATTGGCTGGCATTCATCGTCTCAATCTTATTGGTATAGAAAGATGCTGCAATACTTCCATCGAAATTCACCTTTACCTTACCTTCCTTACCCTTCTTGGTGGTAATGATAATCACACCGTTTGCAGCTCGTGAACCATAGATACTTGCCGAAGCAGCGTCCTTCAGCACCTGAATGCTCTCGATATCGTTACCGTTCAGTTCGTGCATACCAGCCTTTGTGGGTACACCGTCGATGATATAAAGCGGGTCGTTGTCGTTTAGGGTTCCCACACCACGGATACGTACTGTTGCTGCACCAGAGGGATTACCATCAGCCGTGATATTCATGCCTGGCACACGTCCCTGGAGGGCTTTCATCGGGTTGTTCTCGTTTTGCTTGGCCATTTCATCGACACTTACTGTCGAGATGGCTCCCGTCAGGTCGGCCTTGCGCTGAGTGGTATAACCTGTCACCACCACTTCCTGTAGCACTTCGGCATCATCCTTGAGTGTCACCTTCATACCCTGATGGGCAGCGACTTCCTGTGTCTGATAGCCAATGTAAGAGATTACGAGGATAGTCCCCTCGTTTACTTTAATTGTGAAGTTACCATCGAAATCGGTGATCGTACCGTTCGACGTACCCTTCTCCATCACCGTGGCTCCAATGACCGTTTCGCCTGTAGCGTCGACCACCGTACCACTGATCCCACTCTGCGCGTACATTACAGTACACGTCAGGAAAGCAAACAAACTCAGAAAAAGTTTCTTTAGTTGTTCCATTGTTGATCGTTTAAAATTGTTAGTACCTTTGTGAATTAAAATCTGCCGCAAAAGTACAATAATAATACGTGCGGATATAGCAAATATCGTTCAGAGGCTAGCAAAATTGTTTCATGTAACAATCGTTGACTATTATGTCAAAAACGTCAACTACCCTTTATATAAAGGAAAAGAGCGGATGTTACTCCGCTCTCAGTTCTGTTGGATACTTACCAAACTGCTTCTTAAAGCAAGTTGAGAAATAACCTGGGGTGCCAAAGCCCACCTCGTATGCAATCTCACCTACCGTCTTCGTGGTTGATGCCAATAATGCGTAAGCCTGTTGCAATCTCATCTGCCGTAACAGTTCCACTGGCGTCTGACCTGTTATGGCCTTCACTTTCCTGTAGAGCTGCACTCGACTCAGTCCCATCTCCTCACCAAGATCATCCATCTTCAGATTGGGATTTGACATATTCTTTAGGATTGCCTCATTCAACTGTTCTGCGAATAGCATATCCTGGCTCTTAGGGGCTGGCATATCTTCTGCAGGCATTACGAATATCTCATGCAGCCGTCGATTGCTGGCATCGGTATAGAACAGCGTCTGCTCCACATTCATGCTCTGACGTTTACGTATATTCTTCTTCGTCAGCCACAATGCAAACAATATCATGATAATAGCCAAGACCAGAACTGCAATCGTCACAAAACTGCCCACAAGTACCTTATGCTGTGTGTTGTAAAGCACCATTGAGTTCTCCAGTTTGTCATGAATGGTCACCAAATCATCATTCTGCTTCATCAGTTCTGCAGCCTCTGTCATAACCAGATCTACATTGTCGGGCGTGACGACAAAACCCAGTAACGGGTTTTCGCGTTCATAAGGTCTACCCGTCAAAATATCAAGTGCAAGCCTGATAATCTTTTCACCATGAGTAGGATAATAATAGGTGCCTATCTGATGCCCCAGTTTTACATACTCCAGTCCCTCGCCTGGCATACCGTCAATACCCAGGATCTTAATACGACCCTCAACATTCTGCTCTACCACAGCTTTATATACGCCCGTTGCCATACCGTCGTTATGACAGAACACAAAGGTGTTGTCCAACTGGCTGATGTCAGAGCGTCGGAGCGAATCAATCAATTGAGTAACAATGTTGCAGGACGCGTCACTCGACCAATCGCTTTTCCGACAAACATACTCCACCTCTGGTAAAGCCTTCATAGCGGATTCGAAACCACGGTGACGCTCAAGGGCTGGTGTGCTGCTCAGCAATCCTGTAATCTCGACCACCAAAGGTTTCTTGCCCTTCGGCTGGTTCTTGTCTCTGACTATCGAGGCAATATATTGCCCCACGATATAACCAGCCTCGACATTATTGCCCCCTATGAAAGCAGTATAGTCTGCGCTGGTCTTGCGGTCAAAGCTGACAACAGGGATTCCTGCCTTAAGAACCCGGGCTATGGCATCGTTGATAATCTGTATATCCTCATAGGGAGCAACCACCATCAGGTCAATGTCCGTCTTGGCCAGACTATCTATCAGATGAGCCTGCAATTCAGGGTCATCAACCGAATTTGCAATGTTAACCTTAACATCGTGTTCGTATAAATGCTGGGCAGCCAACATCTCTTGATTCACTTTCTCGCGCCAAGGACCTTTTGAGCACTGTGCCACCCCAATCTTATAGACCTTCTCTTCAGTACATGAAGCCAACAACGTTGCACCTATAATATATAATAAGGTACGCAAGAATATCTTATGCATATGCCAAATTATTAGTATCGGCTGCAAAAATAAATAAAAAACGGGAAAACTCCAAACGATATCAAGTTTTTCAGTACATATTCATTACGTTAAATCAACACCTGATCTTCTTACGGAACACAGGCACTTCTTCTACAGGCTGGGCAGCCAGGCATTCCTCGATGCTTCTGCCACCAAGCGGATCGATGCCCTGTTCAATTTGCCTGCACAGTTCCATACGGATCTGGGCTGTCATACATTCGTCACCCTGTATCTCTCTGAGCGCGAAAGTGCCGTCGGCATGCTTTTCCAATGCCTCTCCAGCATAACAGGGCACACAGCAATACCGACAATAGTCGTGCTGGCCACAGACGGGGAACGCCTGTTTCTGATCGGCCTGGAGCATCTGCTGGCGCTGTGGGCTCATGATGGCATCCCTGAGCGATGCATGATGCACATCGCCAAAGGTGATGGGGATATTGCTGCACGCACTGACCACCCCACTGGGGGAAACGATAATAATATTATTGGCAGAACATGGGAACCCATGCTTGCTGCCAAGCTCATAGCCGTCGGCTTTCCCGTCAGCAGACACATGAGTCTTCGCAAGCGGGTCCATCAAGATGATACGCAGGGCTTCCGGACGCGTCTGCAGATGTTCGATCAAGGATATGTCGCCGTCGGCACCAGGTGACAGCACACACGACACCTCATTCTCTGCACCCAGTTGGTGGGCTATCTCGCGCACCCCATAATAGGTTCGGGTGTTCAGACGGAACACGGGGGTCTTGAGGTTCAGGGGCACAGGCCATTCAGCCATCTCCCTCAGCACCTTCATCGACTGTTCCCACGAGCCGCGACGGCGTGTTATCTGATCGTGCACCTCAGCATCGGTGCTGTAGATGGAGACACTCAACTGTCGGAGCCCCAT
>JAFPED010000067.1 GCA_017423565.1 Prevotella sp.
AAAACCTTCAGAGCGTACAGTTTGAGAGCATTCTCACCGATGGTGGCAGTAAGCGCAGGAGCGGCAGCTGTTTCAGTCTTGTAGATATAAACCTGCGTTGGCTCGCTGACATTGAAAGGAATGTTGACTGGCTCTTCTGGACTGAGTTCAGTGTATTGATGTACCTCTTCGCCCACACGAACGTTGAGTATCGCATTGCCTGTGGTCTGGCAAGTAATACTTATAGTACCCTCGTCAATGACTGTCAGCATAAGGCCTGCCAGCTGTGTTGCGATATCAGTAGGGTTATCCATGTCACTGTTTGTGTTGACAACGATACACTGCTCAGTGGCATTATAGCCGTTGTCACCACTGAGGTTATAGTAGATTTTGCCAGTAAGGCTGTTAGCCAGTGGTGTATCCTCAGTAAGGGTAGTACCGTTACTGAAGTCCATCTCTAAAGCCTCATCCGTTACAGGCGTGGTAACATAGTCGTATGAGAAAGTGACGGTTCCTGTTGCGTCATCCTCAGTAATGTTATACAGGCTGTGCTTCACCTCTACCTTCGTACTGGAGGTGCCAGAGTAGAAGCAGAAGTTAGGCAGATCCATTTCGTCAGTCAGGGCTATAATGTCCTTTATACCAGGGAATGGTACCCCTTCCTGACTCTCTGTCCATTGTGCTTGAGTGTAAGGTGCGTTAGGCTGGTTTTTGCTACTTACCAGGTTAGAGGGAATATTTATTCCTCCTGCAGGTATAAGGGCCAAGCGCGGATGTCCATAAGTGTTGTTAGGATTGTCTGTTACCTTAATGGTTCCAGAAGTGTAGTCAACATGGTAAGCCAATAGTCCATGTCCATAGGACCCCACATTAAGTCCACGCTGCTGTATATTTTCCAGCACGATATACTCATTAGGCTTGTCAGGATTCTGAATCTTGTAAGCCTTGCCACCGTCGAGCAGTGGTTTGAGCGACATACTGGTCAGCGGTTCGTTCAGTTCTTCAATGTTAATCCATCCCATGACCTCCTGCTCCCATGCCGTATAGGCACAAGGTCCAAAGCCTGGTGTGCTTCCTGAGATGTTGGCATTATTGTTGTACATGCCATAGTCCATAAGGTCCCAAGTCACCATGGTTTGGTTCAAGGCCTCACGTGCCTGTCCTGTTGTAGTGACATAGAGGTCAGGCAGTCCCATGCCATGTGAGAACTCGTGGCAGAAGTTACCTATTCCATTAATGGAAGTCCCACGAAAGAGCTCGCTGTGGCAGCCACCACGTACGACGGTAATGTCGCCAACCGTCATATTAATCTGACCACATTTCGCCCACATCGTTTCTGCTGCCCCGCCAGTGTTCTCGCCCAAACCAGCATGCAGGATATATATAAGTTCAACCTTGCCATCGCCATCGTTATCATAAAGCGACAGGTCAACGTCATCTTTAATCAGATTAAGTGCGTCCTTGCACAAAAGATTGAAATTGTCACCACCCGGTCCTGCCTGAGTTCCTCCATAAGCACTCATGTTCTCAGGCAATGTGACAGGTCCCACGATGTCGAACTGTGGGGAGAAGAGTCCGTTGCTGCAAGTTTTGAAATACTCATTTACACTACACAGGTTACGGTTTTCGTTATTGCCAAAGTTCTCTGGCGAGCCACTGCCATTGAAAAACTGCTCGAACGACTTTTTAGGGTCGCTGATGGTGAAGGGGCAGTCACCATAGGCTGCCAGAATAATCAGTGCACGCGGCGATCCTGAATGCGGGAAATAGTTGACACTATTTTGGATGGCAGGAGCTCGTCTTGCTGCTTCAGCCCTTGCAGCACCTTGTTCCAGATAAGCAGCGCGTCTGACTGTCTGTCTTTCAATCACCATCAACTCGTTTGGCTGGCGCATGGTTGTTTCGTGTGCCAACAGCGAAGTGGCTTTTAATTCTCCGTTATTGTCAATATCGGCGATATAGTAACCATTATCTGTATTGACCAGCAATACCCCGTCCATGGTAGTGGTCCAGTGGAAGTGCTCGTCACCATGCAGGCGAATGGTGAGTTGTGTGCCGTCAGGCTGTGTAACGGTAATGGGAAACGGATAGGCTGGTGCTGCCCCAGCGATGCAAACCGACAGCATGACCAATACAGAAAGAAGTAATCGTTTCATTGTTGTGTTGTAGTTTCTTGTTTGTCTTGTTTCTTCAGTTCAGGATAGCTAATACGAGTATGGTAGATTGTCTTCAGTTTCTCGATGAGTACCGTCTTGGCATATTGTATGTCACGGAATGTGATGGGGCACTCACGGAAATAGCCGTCGGCTACTTGAGAGTCGAGAATTCGGTTGACAAGGTCGCGAATGGACTGTTCAGTATAGTCCGGCAGTGAACGTGAGGCAGCCTCTACGGCATCTGCCATCATGAGGATGGCTTGTTCACGTGTAAAGGGATTAGGTCCTGGATAGGTGAACAGCAGGTCGTCCACATCCTCGTCAGGATGTTCATTCTTATATTTCACGTAGAAATACTTGGCCTTGCCTTGTCCATGGTGCGTGGCTATGAAGTCACGAATGACGTCAGGAAGGTTATACTTGTCTGCAAGCTTCAGTCCGTCAGTAACATGGCTGATGATGACCTGCGCACTGTCAATATACGACAGGTTTTCATGAGGATTGACGCCCGATTGGTTCTCTGTGAAATAAATAGGATTTTGTGTCTTTCCTATGTCATGGTACAGCGCACCGGTACGCACGAGTTGAGCCTTAGCACCTATCTTATTGGCAATCTCTGCTGCCAAATTGCCCACCTGAATGGAATGTTGGAACGTTCCTGGAGCCACCTCACTCATTCTGCGCAGGATATCCTTGCTCATGTCAGACAACTCAATAAGCGTGATGTTCGACGTGAAACCAAAGAAACGCTCAAAGAGGTAGAGCAATGGGTATGAACAGAACAACAGTGCTCCATTAACCATGAGATAGTTATATTCCGACGTGTCAATGGTCTGCAGGAACGACGATGAAGACAGGTGTGCTGTAAGTTGTGTTCCCAAATTGGCTGCCATGGCGCACAAGGTGACGATGATAGCCGTCTTAAACAGCTGTGAACGGCTACTGAGCTCACGCAGAGAGAAGATGGCAGCCAGACCAGCTATCTCTTCCACGACGAGGAACTCCAACGGATGTTGCAGTGCTATGGCTACTATAAATATAGTGGTGTTATGTGCCATGAAGGCAGTCCTGGAGTCCATGAACACTCGAATAAAGATAGGCACCATGGCAAAAGGCAACAGATAAACATGCAGCACGTTATGACTTACCATGGTCAGTGCGATGACGGCAAATCCAACAATGGTGGCATAGAGCATGACAATGGAGCGCCACCTTTCGAAATAGTCCTTGCGGAACAATGACAGATAGAGAGTGAAAGCTCCAATGAAAAGTAGTGTCAGCAATGCTTCACCCACCAGACGAGTATTAAACTGCGAATCGTCCGTCTGACGACGTTCTGTCTCTTTGACAAAAGACTCAATGATACGATATGTCTTCTCATCGACTATCTGTCCACGATCCACCACCTTCTGTCCACGCTGTACGACACCACTTGCCAATGGTATGCTCTCCAGCAGGTCGCGCAGGCTTGACTCACTACGTTCTTTCTCGTACGTCAGATTAGGCACGATGTAATCGTTCAGATTACAGCGCTGCAACAACGCCCTATGCTGTATGAGCATGGGGTCCTGGAACAATTGCTCGTATGCCGACTTGGGAGAATAGACACTGGTAATATGACTGCTGGTGGCTTCCTTGCCACTGACGATGCGTATCATGCGCGTTGTGTCTTTTATCAGGTCATCATATTGAGCAGACGCCATGATGCCTTGCTGATAGAAGTTATGCAGCCGATTGGCAATGATACTGATATAGTCAGGAGTCAGTCCAGGAATGCCCGAGGCAAAGTCTGTAGTGAACTTACTGATCATCTTCCCTTCCTTCTCCGTGTCCAGTCCGTAGTATGGCTCGTATTGGCGCATAATGCTGTCACGCTCTGCCTGTATGGCAACATCCGACTTATAGATAGGAAAGTCAAAAGGAGCCGTGAAGTCAGCATGACGCCATGGCTTGCCCTGTTCGGCCTTGAATGTCACCTGACTGTCGTGTGGCATTGACCAAACGATGAGTATGACGCCGCAGACGACAAGAGCGATACGTACCAACAAATCATGCCATGTTATATCGTCAGAGAACTTAATTTTACTCATTTTCTTACGTTGAAAAATAGAAATATGTGATATCAGTGTGCGAAAATACAAAAAAAACCTCCAAAAATCAAAAAATTATCGTACTTTTGCAGAAAATTTTACGAAAAAGGTCATTTTTATATGTCAGAAAGAACCGTAAGGGTGCGTTTTGCCCCCAGTCCTACAGGTGCGTTACACATTGGTGGTGTACGTACTGCGTTATATAATTATCTGTTTGCCCGCCAGCATGGTGGCGCTCTTGTCTTCCGTATTGAAGACACCGACTCTAACCGTTTTGTTCCAGGAGCTGAGGAATATATCCTGGAAAGTTTCAAGTGGCTGGGTATCCAGTTCGACGAAGGTGTCAGTTTTGGTGGTGACAAAGGTCCGTACCGTCAGAGTGAACGTCGCGACATCTACAAGAAGTATGTCAACCAGTTGCTGGATGCCGGCAAGGCATACATTGCCTTTGACACACCAGAAGAGCTTGAGCAGAAACGCCAGCAGATAGCTAACTTCCAATACGATGCATCCACACGTCTTGAGATGCGTAACTCGCTGACCATGCCGGCCGACGATGTTCAACGGCTTATTGCGGAAGGCCAGCAATATGTGGTTCGCTTCAAGATTGAACCAGGACAGACAGTAATCGTAAACGACCTCATACGTGGTGAGGTTCGTGTACAGAGTGACATCATCGACGATAAAGTGCTCTACAAGAGTGCCGACCAACTGCCAACCTATCACTTGGCAAACATCGTCGATGACCACCTGATGGAGATTTCTCACGTCATTCGTGGTGAAGAGTGGTTGCCCAGTGCCCCACTGCACGTACTGCTCTATCAGGCTTTCGGATGGCAGGATAGCATGCCTCAGTTTGCACATCTGCCGTTGTTGCTGAAACCTGACGGCAAAGGAAAACTATCGAAGCGCGACGGTGACCGTCTGGGATTCCCTGTTTTCCCACTGGAGTGGCATGACCCCAAGACAGGTGAAGTAAGCTCTGGTTATCGTGAGAGTGGCTATTTCCCTGAGGCAGTACTGAACTTCCTGGCTTTGTTAGGATGGAATCCAGGTACAGAACAGGAGATGTTCACCCTTGACGAGCTGGTCCAGTTGTTCGACATTACAAAGTGTTCTAAATCAGGAGCCCGCTTTGCTTACGAAAAGGGTATCTGGTTCAACCACGAATATATTTTGAAAAAGACAGCAGACGAGATTGCCGACCTCTTCGAACCGATTTGTCGTGAGCATGGTGTGACAGAGTCCAAGGAACGCATCACCCAAGTGGTGGCAATGATGAAGGATCGTGTCAGCTTCGTCAAAGAGTTGTGGCCCTTGTGCTCGTTCTTCTTCGAGGCTCCCCAGTCATACGACGAGAAGACAGTGAAGAAACGCTGGAAAGAGGATTCTGCCCAACAACTTACCGAGTTGATAACAGTCTTGGAGGGTATCGATGATTTCTCGTTAGAGAATCAGGAACAGCTTGTACACCAGTGGATTGAGCAAAAGGAATACAAACTTGGAAACATTATGAATGCCTGGCGCCTGACGCTCGTGGGCGAGGGAAAAGGTCCTGGCATGTTTGACATCTCTGCATTTTTAGGTAAGGAAGAAACCATCGCACGCATGCGTCGTGCTATAGACGTACTCAAATAAACAATGTACAATCTCGCCATCTATCTATACCTGTTGGGTGTTGCCATTGCAAGCCTTTTCAATGAGAAGGTTCGGAAGATGTGGCGTGGAGAGCGTGACGCCTTCCGCGTGCTACGCGAACAAGTTGATGCCAATGCACAGTACGTCTGGTTTCATGCTGCCTCTTTGGGTGAGTTCGAACAGGGACGACCATTGATGGAACAGCTGCGCCGTGAGCACCCCGAGTATAAGATTCTGCTGACTTTCTTCTCGCCTTCAGGCTATGAGGTGCGTAAGGATTACAAGGGTGCAGACATTATTTGCTATTTACCACTTGACACTATTACCAACGCACGGCGTTTCCTCAGGCTTATACGTCCATGCATGGCTTTTTTCATCAAGTACGAGTTCTGGTACAACTATCTCCACATACTGAAACATCGCCAGGTTCCCGTCTATAGCGTGAGTAGCATTTTCCGTCCTGAGCAAGTGTTCTTCAAATGGTATGGACGACAGTATGGCAAGGTGCTTAACTGCTTCACCCATTTCTATGTACAAAACGACATGAGCCGTCAGTTGCTTGCCAATATAGGTATTAACTGTGTGACGGTAGTGGGCGATACCCGTTTCGACCGTGTGCTGCAAATCAAGGAACAGGCGAAACAATTACCCGTCGTCGAACATTTTACCGCACTCGAGGGAAGTAAGGTCTTTGTTGCCGGTTCATCATGGCCACCTGACGAAGAAATCTTCATCCGATATTTCAAGGAACATCCCGACTGGAAGCTTATTATTGCACCTCACGTCATCGGCGAGGACCATCTGCGACAGATAATGTCCAGACTTGAGAACCGTAAAGTAGTGCTTTATACCAAGGCAGAGCAAGATCTCAACTCTATAGCCTCAACTCTCAAATCCTCCGATGTACTGATTATCGACTGTTTTGGCCTGTTGTCGAGCATCTATCATTATGGTGACATCGCTTACGTGGGTGGAGGCTTCGGTGTTGGCATTCACAACGTACTCGAAGCTGGCGTATGGGACATGCCAGTGTTCTTCGGCCCTAACAACCAGAAGTTCCAGGAGGCACAGGGACTGAAGGCTGCAGGTGGCGGCTTTGATTTCCAGACGTACGAGGAGTTTGCTTCTAAGATGGACCACTTCCTCCACAACACCGAAGAGATGCAGGCTGCTGGTAAGCGTGCTGGCGAATTTGTTCAAAGCCTGTCAGGTGCTACTCAACATATTCTCAGTGACGTTAAACTATAATCCCCACACATGCAATATCTCTGGATGCTAATTTTCTGGGTTCTGCCTATTGCCGCCTTGGTCT
>JAFPED010000068.1 GCA_017423565.1 Prevotella sp.
ACTCATACGTAACCTCTCTGCAGGAAACAAACAGAAGGTGGGCATCATCTCTGCTCTCTTCAACAAACCCAACACCATTATCCTCGACGAGCCGTTCAACTTCCTCGACCCGTCAAGCCAGAACATGCTGAAGCACTTGCTTACCGAATACAACAAGGAAACAGGGGCTACCATTCTGATTAGCAGCCATAACCTGGCACATACTGTTGACATCTCTTCGCGTATTGCTCTGCTTGAACATGGTAGGATAGTGCGTGACATAGATAATGCTGGCGGTGCTGCTGCACAGGAGCTGGAGAACTACTTTGATAATGTTTGAGATTTAAGGTTTATGAACAAGATTGGTCTTTTTGCTTTTTCACTCGTCATTGGTCTTTTTACTTTTAATCACGCATTGGCGCAGACCTTCACTGACTATTTCGAAGACCGTACACTGCGTGTGGACTATACCTTCTCTGGTGATGCATCGCGGCAGGATATCTACGTAGATGAGCTTTGTGTCATGCCCCGATGGTATGGTAAACGCCAGCGACTGTCCGAAGTGCCTCTCAAGGGAAACGGGCAGATTATAGTGCGCGACCATGACAGCCAGACCATTATCTATCGCCATCCCTTCTCCACACTCTTTCAGGAGTGGCTGGCCACTGACGAGGCAAAGACGACACGCAAATCGTTCGAGAACGTTTTTCTTGTTCCATTCCCCAAACAGACAGTCGATATTACTGTTGAGTTGCGCGACTACCACGATCGTGTCAATGCAACCATGACTCATACGGTCAACCCTGCCGACATCCTTATACGTCGCATCGGCGAGCGTGACGTTACGCCATACACCACGCTGCATCAGGCTGCCGACACTGCCCACTGCATACATATAGCTTTTGTGGCAGAAGGATATCAAGGCAGTGAGCTGCAGACCTATCTGGACGACTGTCGTAAGGCCGTACGTGCACTCTTCGAGCATGAGCCGTTCAAGGCATTGCAAGACCGTTTCAACATCATTGCCCTTTTGTCTTTGTCACAGGACAGTGGTGTCAGCGTGCCACGAAAAGGTATTTGGAAGAATACCATCCTGGGGTCTCATTTCGATACGTTCTATACTGACCGCTATCTTACTACGCTCCACCTGAAACGTCTGCACGACGTGTTGGCAGGCACACCCTACGAACACATTATTATATTAACTAACACTACAACGTATGGTGGGGGAGGCATCTATAACTCCTATAACCTTGCCTCTGCACATGGTCCAAAGTATGAGCCTGTTGTCGTGCATGAGTTTGGTCACTCCTTTGGCGGACTGGGTGACGAGTATCCGTATGGCGACACTGACCCCATGTATTTTGCAGACACGGAACCGTGGGAGCCTAATCTTACTACACAGCATGACTTCAGTGGCAAATGGCAGAACCTTATCGATGAAGGTAAGGCTTCGCTCGTCGAGGGAGGAGGCTACCTGTCGCATGGTGTATGGCGTGGACAGGAGGACTGTCGCATGCGCACCAACGAGTATCCCACCTTCTGCCCTGTTTGCCAGCAAGCTCTCACACGGCTTATCCGGTTCTATACGGAATAAGTTAAAAAACTAAACTGGATTACTTGGCCATTTTAATTGGATTAATTTGCCATTTAATTTGGTTTAAATTGCCAATGAAACCGCTTTCATTTTTTTACTTAATTTATGGCTGATTCGATTGTTAAGATTGTAAAGCGTGTTTTCGGCGTCCTAAGAGCCTTTTTTTCTGTCGTATTGTGAGGATAAAACGAAAAAAAGTGATAAATTGTTTGTTTGTTACGCAAAAAACTTATAACTTTGCACGCGAAATCAGAAAATGAAGTTAAAATAAGAGTATGAAGAGCTTGAACCTACTACAGAGCATTATTATTATTCGACTGCGTAAAAGTGGTCGGAAGTGATAAGGCATTTCGGTGTGGTTCCCAACAGACGAGACAACAATACAAATAAATGATATGAGCCTTTCTCACTTCCACAGTGTGAAAGGTTTTTTGTTTGGATAAGAACTAACACATATAAAAAAGTAAATAAAGACAAAACGAAAGAGAGATGAACGACAGATTGTTTATTTTTGACACTACGCTTCGCGATGGCGAGCAAGTGCCAGGATGCCAGTTGAACACCATTGAGAAGATTCAGGTAGCAAAGGCGCTTGAGATGTTGGGTGTTGATGTGATAGAGGCCGGTTTCCCTGTCTCGAGTCCAGGTGACTTCAATTCCGTGATAGAGATATCGAAGGCGGTTACGTGGCCCACTATATGTGCACTGACACGTGCCGTCGAGCATGACATAGACGTTGCGGTAGAGGCTTTGCAGTATGCCAAGCGTAAGCGTATTCACACAGGTATAGGCACGAGCGACGAGCATATAAAGTATAAATTTAATAGTACGCGCGAGAAGATTCTTGAGCAGGGTGTGGCAGCCGTGAAGTATGCTAAGCGCTTCGTTGAGGATGTAGAGTTCTACTGCGAGGATGCCGGACGTACTGATAATGAATACCTGGCCCAGGTGGTTGAGGCTGTCATCAAGGCTGGTGCCACGGTGGTAAACATTCCTGACACAACGGGTTATTGCCTGCCTCAGGAATACTATGAGAAGATAAAATACCTGAAAGATCATGTCGATGGCATTGATAAGGCCATTATCTCTACCCACTGTCATAACGATCTGGGCATGGCAACTGCCAACACGTTCAATGGTGTGATGGCAGGTGCACGTCAGGTTGAGGTGACTATCAACGGTATTGGCGAACGTGCCGGTAACACGTCCTTGGAGGAGATTGCCATGATACTGAAGTGTCATAAAGGGCTGGGTATTGACACGAACATCAACACCACGAAGATTTACCCCACCAGCCGTATGGTGTCCAGCTTGATGAATATGCCCGTTCAGCCCAATAAGGCTATTGTGGGACGTAATGCTTTTGCCCATTCCAGCGGCATTCATCAGGATGGTGTGCTGAAGAACGTGCATACATACGAAATCATGGACCCGAAAGATGTCGGCATCGACGATAACTCCATCGTACTGACAGCACGTAGCGGACGTGCTGCGCTGAAGCACCGTTTGCACGCCAATGGTGTAGAAGTGAGCGAGGACAAGCTTGACAAGATTTATGAGAAGTTCCTGCAACTGGCTGACCAGAAGAAGGAGGTAAACGATGCCGACGTACTGATGTTGGCAGGTGCCGATACCGCCGACCAGCATGCCGTTCGTCTGGAGTTCCTCCAGGTGACTACCGGCAAGGGTGTGAAGAGTGTGGCATCCATTGGTTTGGACATCAGTGGGCAGAAGTTCGAGGCTGCCTCGAGTGGCAATGGTCCTGTCGATGCTGCCATCAAGGCACTGAAACGTATCATCATGAAGCAAATGACACTGAAGGAGTTTACTATCCAGGCTATCTCCAAGGGTTCAGACGATGTGGGTAAGGTGCACATGCAGGTGGAGTACGACGGTTCGCTCTACTACGGTTTTGGTGCGAACACCGACATTGTAACCGCCAGTGTCGAGGCATATATTGACTGTATCAACAAGTTTAAGAAATAATATGAAAACTCTTTTCGATAAAATTTGGGACCGCCATGTGGTGCAACAAGTGGAAGATGGTCCTACACAGTTATATATTGACCGGCTGTATTGTCACGAGGTAACGTCACCACAGGCTTTCGAGGGCATGCGCCAGCGTGGACTAAAGTGTTTCCGTCCTGCACAGATATTCTGTATGCCAGACCATAACACCCCCACGCACGACCAGGATAAGCCCATTGCCGACCCAGTGTCGAAGAAACAGGTAGATGAACTGGCACGTAATGCTGCCGAGTTTGGACTCACTCACTTCGGCATGATGTCGAAAGACAATGGCATCATTCACGTGGTAGGTCCGGAAAAAGGTCTCTCGTTGCCAGGTATGACTATTGTGTGTGGCGACTCCCACACCTCGACTCATG
>JAFPED010000069.1 GCA_017423565.1 Prevotella sp.
CAGCATCTGCTGTGCCCTCATAATGATCGTTCCAGTCTGAACAGGCGGTGAAAACTGTTGTAGCACAACAGCAGACACAACCTGCCAAGAGGAATTGTTTTATACTTTTTGTATTCATAACTCTAAATTATATACTCTAAACAAAAAACTCTTAATTAGTGCGTGTCTTCGCCTTCAGGACTACCATATACACTCTTCGGGCAAAGTTCGAGATAGTCGAAACTCCAATAGCAGGTCGGGTCTTTCAATACCTGGCGGCAACGCAGATAATAAGTCTCGTTTTCGTCAAGATACTGTGTGGTCAAGACGTAGCGGAGGTTGTTGACCAGATTGCGGAGCGCATTCTCTTTTGCAGCACCTTGCCAGTAGCAGTCCATTCCTTTCATGTAACCGCGGTTATGCATGGCCTTGTCAATGGCTTTGTTGGCATTTCTGGCTTCAGCGGTTTCTGCTGTCACGTCAGCCACCCAACCAATGCTGGGGTCATTACCCATGATACGCAGGTCGGCGGGAATGCCACAGGGTACGTTGTTCAGGTAGAACTGAACTACTCCACGTTCAGCATTAGCCGTATAACCGGTACGGATTTCGTATGTTCCTGATGGTACGGGCGGCAGTTTGATGGTCAGGTCGAAGATACCACTGACAGTGATACCATTGCTCTTATAGTGCTGCCACCAGGGACCTTCACCATGCAGACCGATAACAGCCTTTTCACCCATCACCTTCCAGTTCTTGATATAGTCGAGACGATAGCCTCTGAGGTGATTCTCGTCATATAGAGGACGATCGCTGTTAAAGAAGTCAGGACTCAATACCGTAGAATCAAAGCGGATACGGCAGTTCAGCACTTCATCGCGTACCTCTGTAGAATATTCCAGAATATCATCGATATAATGATAGATGCCATTAGGGCAGTCCTGTATGGACAGACCAGACTCACTGGGTTTCAGTACACGTATACCCTCTATCTCAGCATTGCCCTTCAGGCCCTTGCGGTTGATATAGAGTTTCTCGTTCGGATAGCAGAAGCGCATGATGGTACCTGGACTCATGGTCTCATAGAATTCCTCGGGGTCACATAAGTCCTGATCCCAGTGCTTCAGACAATCTTTTCTCATGATGACTTCATCGTATGGCAAAATACGGTCGATGAGGTGATAGCTGATGAACCGGTTCAGCGGATTCTTGCGGTTTCTGAAATCATTATCATATTTACCGGCGTCAGTTGGGTAAACAGCATCGTAAACTTTCTTGGCATGTGCAATCAGTTCGTCAATGTTGTTGATGCCGTGTTTCTTGTAGACAGAATCAGGCTCAACGAAAGCGGTAAATTTGAAGTAGCGTTTCTGAACCCACTGGATTGGGTCGGCACCTTCTGCCTTACATTTCAATGAGAGATTCCAAGTATAGGCAGAGTCCTGCGAAGCCTTGTCGGCTCCCCATTCTGGATAATTGTTGTCGATGTAGGCCATCAGCGAGTCGGCCATGCCAGTGAGGAACAAAGCTTGCGTGAAGATGGTTGCTGTAGAGTCAGCGGCAATGACATCGGGCAGTTTGTCACTGGTACGTGGGATGATATTGTTGACAATATGTACCACGCCATTCGATACCGAGTCGTCGTACTCCACCATGCGCGCCACCTTGTTGGCAAAGTGTACCACGGCATTGTTGTTCTCAGCATCGGTATTGATAGAGAGCGTGATAAATGTCTCTGCCATGTTCATGCCCAGAGAACCTTCGGAAATCTCTGTCGTGAACCATGCCTTGGTTTTGATGATATGTGTACGTGACAGCGTGTCGCAGACGGCCTCGGGAATATCCTCGACGCTCTTATAGTTGTTGCTGGCCATGTACTTATCGATAGCCTCGTTATTGGGAGCGAACACTGTATAGTTACCATACGTTGAAAGCATGGCGTAATAGCCTGATCGCTGAAGAATACTGATGAACGAACTGACACGCTCCTGGTTGTCGGAGAGGAACTCGGCTGCGGTCATCTTCTCAGCCGAATATCTGCTCATGGGCACATCGTCGTCGTTATCGACACACGATGTAAGGAGACAGAAGACAGGAGTCAGGAGACAGTAGAATACACCTGTAATGAAACATCTCATCCAGTTTTTATTGTTTATCTTTGTAATCATAACTCTTAATTCTTAACTGTTAACTATTTAAGCACACCTTCCTCGGTATTGCTGAAGGCCGGGTTCTGAATCAGCAGAGGATTAGCCTTCAGTTCTGCTTTGGCATACGGGAAGTAAATGTAATTGGGGTCAGTCAGTTTGATTCTAATCACATTCTGATCCTGACGGTGCTTACGGATAACGGATGAAGTCAGTCGTTCCGTCTTACCATCGCGACGTGCCAGACGTACCAGGTCGAACCAACGTTTACCTTCGAACAGGAACTCGCGATGGCGCTCTTCGAACAACAGGTCCTCCATCTTCTCCTTTGAAGTATTATAGGTCTCAAATACCAAGCTACCAGTTGTCGTCTCAGGCGAGATGTTGTTGGCGCGCTTGTAGACATTGTTGATCAGTTGGAAAGCCTCGGGCCAGTCGTTCTCGCTGCGCTGGATGAGGGCTTCTGCCTTCATAAGCATCACATCGCTCAGACGGTAGATAATCCAGTTGGCATCCTTGCGGGTACGACGGTCACCGGCGACGTTGACGATACCTAATCGCTGGAGGCTGAAACTAGCACTCTGGCGGACATACTTCGTAATGGACAAACTGTTGCCGCTGCTTTCCATGGATTCGTAGGCACGGCAGTCGCCCTGTGACAACCAAACCTGGTTGTTGTTCGACGTGAAGCCGTCCATCAGGAAGTCTGCGGCTCTCAGACGACCAATACTGTTGTCGCGGTTGCCGTAGTAACTGCTAATCCAGTTGTTCTCCTGTCCGGTATTGCCATTATAGTAGATCTCAAAGATGCTCTCAAACGAATTGCCACTACCGAAGAGTGAGGTATAGGTGTTGCCCACGTCCTTCGTTCCTTTGACGGTTGCCTCCATAATCATGGGGATGCCGTCGTACAACTCAATATCGTTGATCTGATCTATCTGCAATAGCTCTTCATAGACCTGTTTCTTATAGTCGATGACCATGTCACAATACTTGATGACATTATTCCAGTCACCTTTCCAAAGATAAAGGTCGGCCAGCAGGGCGTAGATGGCCCAACGGGTAATGCGACTGTTATTGGCGGAGGGCACATAGATGCTCTTGTTTTGTACTTTCTCCAGTTCGAAACGACGCTGGGCATCATCCTTGACACTCTCCAGATCTGTAATCAAAGAGTCTATAACCACATCGAATCTCGTGGCTGGGATGACATAATTCTGGTTGTCGTCGATGCTGGGTTCCGTTGTATAAGGCACATCACGGAACGTGCGGATCAGGTAGAAGTAGCAAAGAGCACGGATGGCTTTCATCTCTGCTATCGTCGCCTTCATCTCATTATAAGTGTAGTTCGGGTCGATTTGCTCTACCTCTGGTGCGTAGTGGCATACGATGTTACAACGATTGATAACATTGTACAAATATGACCATTTACACATGTCGTTGGTTGGCAGCAGATTCTCTCTGAGCATCTCATTGAGGTGGTTAGGCACGTTGGCACCAGCTACCACATTGTCAGAGCGCAACTCACCCCAAACTCCCATGCGGGTGACCACGTCTTCACTTGCTAAGGCTTCATAGCAGCCGTTGACAGCACCTGTCACATCTGCCTTTTCCTTCCAGTAATTCTCCAGCACTGTCGAGTTCATGGGCAGAATGTCGAGAAAATCGCTACAGCTGGAAAGGAGTAAAGGAGAGAAGGAGAGAAGGAGTAAGTAGGATACTCTTGCCTTCACCTTATTATATATATTGATTGTTTTCATACTTTTCAATTTTCAATTTTCAACTTTCAACTAGAACTGGATAGTCACACCACCGGTGAACGATTTAGAACGCGGTGTCTTGGCACCATCGGTCACGATACCCATAGAGCCATAGCCCACTTCTGGGTCTGCACCACTGTATTTGGTCAAAACAAACAGGTTGTTGGCCGATACATAGAAACTCAGTTGTGAGAGACCCCATTTCTTGATAATCTTCGGATCGACAGAGTAACTGATCTGTGAGTAGTTCAGACGGATGAAAGAACCATCTTCCACAAAACGGTCAGAACCTAAGAAGTTGTAACCGGTCTGGCGGAGGGCACGTGGCATCTCGGTAATGTCACCTTCTACACGCCAGCGCCAGTTGACCGCACGGCTCTGGTTGTTGTTTGAGTACATGTTTTCAACATCCATACGTGCTTTGTTGATAATCTTGTTGCCATAACGGAAGTTGAACTGGTTGTTCCACGACAGACGGCCGAAATTCA
>JAFPED010000070.1 GCA_017423565.1 Prevotella sp.
ATTCGTCGGCTGAATGAGACCGTGACGACTCTCCAGGCCCTAACTTAAACGATGGAAAAGGCATGAGTGCCTGGTCGCTTAGTGTTGGTGAGCCAAATGGTTGCATCCCCATGTCCATACAACGCTTTATCAACGGATGGTCCTGACTGATGGCCGAAGAACTTAAACGGAAAGAACGGGCTTGAAGCTCACACTTCTTCATGTGCTTCTTCAGAAAAGCAAATAGGTATTCGTTCTTGTAGTATTCGTTTGTGCGTACGTCAATGACGAAGCGACATTCGTCTGGTATCACATTGTGTTGCGTACCACTGTTAATCATGGTTACCGTCATTTTGGTGGCTCCAAGCAGTGGACTCTCTTTCCTGAAACGGTAATCACGTAGCCACAGCAGGTCATCCAATGCTTCGTAAATAGCGTTTATTCCCTCATTACGTGCAGCATGTCCGCTCTTGCCACGAGCCACACCGTCAATGACCATCAGTCCTTTCTCTGCAATGGCAGGTTGCATGCCTGTTGGCTCTCCTACTATAGCCACGTCAATTTTTGGCAGATGAGAAAGTGCCAATGCGATGCCGTTCTCGCCGCTAACCTCCTCTTCGCATGATGCCAGATAGACCAGGTTGTAGGGGATGTCCTGCTGGTGCAGGATTCTGTATGCTTGTAACAGGGACACCAAGCCTCCACCACAGTCATTGGAGCCAAGGCCATAGAGCCGGTCGTCTTCAAGAGTTGGCTTGAAGGGGTCGCGTGTCCATGTCTTCACAGGTTTTACGGTGTCTATGTGGGCATTGAGCAGCAGTGTGGGCTTCTCTTCATTTATCGTGTCATATACCAGAATATTGTTGCCGATGCGCTGTGGGGTCAGTCCCCAAGCCGCCATCTGTTCTTCAAGCACTTGTGCTGCCAACGACTCATCGCGGCTGATGCTGGGTTGGGCAATGAGTTGCTCTAACAGCTCGACAGCTTCTTTCGTGTATTTTTTGAGGTTGTCCATAAACGTAAGTTTGATAATCTGCTCACAAAGATATGAAAAACACTTCAAACCACCAAGTGCCTGAACATTTTTTATTGTTTTTGAGTTCGTTTATTCGAATTTTTTGTACCTTTGCAGGAAAATAGGTGTGTTATGCAAATTAATAGTCATTTGTCAGTTCTTATTCGTGACCTTGCTGCCCATTATGGCGACAGGGAAGCGCTGATTTATCAAGACTTTGGTGGTTCTGAGTGGAAGTCATACTCTTGGCGGCAATTTGCTGATACGGTTCGTAAAGTGTCGATTGCGCTCCTGGAAATGGGTGTCGCGCCTCAGGAGAATATAGGAATCTTCTCACAAAACTCCGTGCAGTATTTGTTTTGTGACTTTGGAGCATGGGGCATTCGCGCCACTACCATTCCTTTTTATGCTACGAGCTCGGAGCAACAAATACAGTATATGATTAACGATGCGCAAGTGCGTATCCTCTTTGTTGGCGAGCAGGACCAATATGACAAGGCACATCGTATATTCTCTCTTTGCCCCTCGTTGGAACACATCATCGTGTTCGACCCTAAAGTGCAAATCAGTCAGCACGATCCTAACACTATATATTTTGATGACTTCCTGAAGAAGAGTGCTACCTACGAGCATGAGGAATTGCTGGAGCAACGCTACAGTGAGGCATCTATGGACGAGACAGCCAACATTCTTTATACCAGTGGAACAACAGGCGACTCGAAGGGAGTCATTCTTACTTTCGGACAGTTCCATGCTGCTTTTGAGGCGAATAACAAGTGTGTGCCTGCCACAGAGAACGACCGTGTAATGAATTTCCTGCCTTACACTCATATCTTCGAACGTGGCTGGGCCATCTATGCCATGACGAAAGGTGCAAGGATGATTGTGAATACCTATCCGCAACAGGTACAGCAGTCAATGCGAGAAACTCATCCTACCTGTATGTCCAGCGTGCCACGCTTCTGGGAGAAAGTCTATATGGGCGTACAGGAAAAGATAGAGTCATCGGGTATCGTACAGCGAAAAATGTTCCAGCGTGCACTGGCTGTAGGGCGTAAACACAATATAGAATATTTGAGCAAGGGACTTACACCCCCGTTAGCGTTACATCTGGAGTATGAGATGTTTAACCGTACCGTCTTCTCGCTCGTACGCAAGGAGTTAGGATTGGAGAACGCTAACTTCTTCCCTACGGCAGGTGCTACAGTGTCTGCACATGTTGAGGAATTTGTTCATTCCATCGGCATCGACATGATTGTGGGTTATGGCTTGACAGAGAGTCTGGCTACTGTTAGCTGCAACCATCGTGGAGAACCGTTTACGGTAGGTTCTGTAGGCATTCCCATCGACTCCATAGAAATAAAAATCAGTGACGAAGGCGAAATCTTGCTTAAAGGCCCAACCATCACGCGCGGATATTACAAGCGTGAAGACATCAATCGCCAGGCATTTACAGAGGATGGATTCTTCCGTACTGGCGATGCAGGATATCTGAAAGGTAACGAGCTCTTCCTGAAAGAACGTATCAAGGACTTGTTCAAGACCTCGAACGGCAAATACATTGCCCCACAGATGATTGAGTCGAAACTGCTGGTTGACAAGTATATCGACCAGATAGCAGTCATTGCCGACCAACGTAAGTTTGTGTCTGCACTCATCATACCAGAGTTTAAACTCCTGGAAGACTATGCTGCCAAACATAATATACAATACAAGGACCATGAGGACTTGTGCCGCAACCGTGAGATATATGACATGATGATGGAGCGCATCGATACGCTACAACAGCAGCTGGCCCACTACGAGCAGGTTAAGCGCTTCACCCTCTTGCCTCGCCATTTCTCTATCGATCGTGGCGAACTCACCAATACATTGAAAATCAAACGTCGCGTCCTGAACGAGAACTATAAGGCAGAAATTGATGCGATGTACGCTGAATAACGACTTGTTATATGATAACTCAAGACCAATTAAAAGACATCATCGATAGAGCTGATCAGCTAAAACGCTACCTGAAGATTGATGAGAAACAGGTAGAATTCGAAGAAGAAGACCTGCGAACCCAGGCTCCCGACTTCTGGGAAGACCCCAAGCGTGCTGAGGAACAAATGAAAAAGGTAAAGAGCATCAAGCGTTGGCTTGACGGCTACAAGCAGGTACGTACTTTGGCAGACGAGCTGCAGTTGGCTTTTGATTTCTATAAGGACGAGATGGTTACTGAAGAGGAGGTGGATGCAGACTATGCCAAGGCCTTGGAAGCCATAGAGTCGTTGGAACTGATGAACATGCTTCGTCAGAAGGAAGACCCCATGGATTGTGTGATGAAAATCAACTCCGGAGCTGGTGGTACTGAGAGCCAGGACTGGGCGTCTATGCTCATGCGTATGTACCAGCGTTGGGCTGAGGCTCATGGATATAAGCTGACCATCAATAACTTGCAGGATGGCGACGAGGCTGGTATCAAGAGCGTCACCATGACCATCGAGGGTGGTGAGTATGCCTACGGATATCTGAAGAGTGAGAATGGCGTACACCGTTTGGTACGTGTCTCGCCTTTCAATGCACAAGGTAAGCGTATGACCTCATTCGCTTCAGTGTTTGTGACCCCTTTGGTTGACGATACAATCGAAGTATATGTTGATCCGGCTAAACTGTCTTGGGACACCTTCCGTTCAAGTGGCGCAGGAGGTCAGAATGTGAACAAAGTAGAGTCGGGAGTACGACTGCGTTATTGGTACACCGACCCAGACACTGGCGAAGAGGAAGAAATACTCATCGAGAACACGGAGACGCGTGACCAGCCAAAGAACAAGGAACGTGCGCTGAAGTTGCTGAAGTCACAACTCTACGACCGTGCCATGAAGAAACGATTAGAGGCACAGGCAAAGATTGAAGCAGGAAAGAAGAAGATAGAGTGGGGCAGTCAGATTCGCTCATACGTCTTTGACGACCGTCGTGTCAAGGACCATCGCACCAACTATCAGACATCGGACGTCGATGCAGTAATGAATGGAAAGATAGACGATTTCATCAAGGCATATCTGATGGAGTTCCCTGTAACAGAAGAATAAAACATAATTAATCAAATAGTATTTAAGCTTATGAGTCAAAAAGGAAAGGCTCGCCGTGCAGCCCGTGAAGCACAGCAGGAGAAAGAAGGCAAGAAAGTGATTAACTGGATCTTCGCAGCATTGATACTGTTAGGCGTTATCTATGTCGTCTATGCAGTAGCAACCGCATAATGCTCATGAGTGGGTTCGAGATAGAACGAAAATTTCTTGTCCGTGGCGATGACTATAAGCGTTTGGCTTATAGCCATAGCCACATTAAGCAAGGGTACATCTGTAGTGGTCATGGACGTACGGTAAGGGTGCGCCAGCGTGATGACCATGGATTCTTGACCATCAAGGGTCCGAGCGAGAACGGAGGCTTAAGCCGTTATGAGTTTGAAAAGGAGATTACTCTTGATGAGGCAGAGCACCTGTTCAAGCTTTGCGTGCCTGGCATTATTGACAAGACGCGCTGGCTTGTCAAGAGTGGAAACCACGTCTTCGAAGTAGATGAGTTCCATGGTGACAACAATGGGCTCGTCATGGCAGAGGTGGAGCTCAACTTTGAGAATGAACCTTATGAAAAACCCGATTTCATCGGCAAGGAGGTGACAGGCAACCGACTTTATTACAACAGCTACCTTCGCCAACACCCCTTTAAGGAGTGGGGGAGGGATGTCCTTTAGCCATGAAGAAGCGAATACTGACAGGAGCTTTCGTGTGTTTGCTGTCATTTCCGTTTGGAGTGACGGCTGGGCAACACGAAAGTTCTGCTGTGCCACATAATGAATGGGAAGAAAAATACAATGTGTTGTTACAGCAATATGACAAGGAGCTAAATGAGTCAAATATCATGAATTTATTGCTTTGGACCTTCAGCTCATTTGGTATGCTTTTCGCTATAGCACTTATTTATCGGGACAGGCTAAAACGTGTGTCTTACAAACTTCAAGAAAGTAAGGATTCATTGTTGATTGCCAATCAGCAGGTGGCGACAATGAGAAATTCTGAGAGCAAATATGAGGAAGAGATTCATGTGTTGAAGAAGCAAGTGGAACAAAGCCATCGGATGACCAACGAGCAGTTAGGCATTGGCAAACAGCTATACGACAAGATTAGGGAAGGAGGAC
>JAFPED010000071.1 GCA_017423565.1 Prevotella sp.
CCACTTCCTCCACAATACCGAAGAGATGCAGGCTGCTGGTAAGCGTGCTGGCGAATTTGTTCAAAGCCTGTCAGGTGCTACTCAACATATTCTCAGTGATGTTAAACTATAATCCCCACACATGCAACACCTCTGGATGTTAATTTTCTGGGTTCTGCCTATTGCCGCCTTGGTCTATCTGGGGTGGCACTTATGGTGTCTGCTGCCATTACCTGGTGGTTGGAAAGCACTGATCATAGCATTAGGCATCTGCTGTTTTTTCCTCATGTTCCTCAGCGTAGCCCGACTGTTTGACCGCTTGCCTTTGTGGTTGGCATCCATATGTTATGACGTAGGAACATCATCCATCTTTGTGATGCTCTATATGGTCATCATCTTCCTGCTGCTCGACCTTGGACGGCTTTTGCATATAGTACCACGCGACTGGCTCTATAGTAATTGGACCTCCACAGGTCTGCTGGCTGCGCTGCTCATAGGCATCTTTGTCTATGGCAACTGGCATTATAGGCATAAATACCGTGAGACATTAGAACTCACGACCACGAAACAGCTGAAGAAAGACATGACCATCGTCATGCTTAGCGACATGCACATTGGCTACCATAACCGCCGTAGCGAACTGGCCCGATGGGTTGACATGATCAATGCAGAACAGCCAGACATAATACTTATTGCCGGCGACATCATAGATGGTAGCATGCGACCACTCCTTGAGGAACGCATGGCAGAAGAGTTTCAACGTCTGAAAGCACCTATCTATGCCTGCTTGGGCAATCATGAGTACTATGCTGGCGACACGGACGCGCTACAGTTCTATCACGATGCCGGCATCCATCTGTTGCGCGACTCTATTGCAATGGTTGACGGACTGGCCATCATAGGACGTGACGACCGTACGAATATCGGGCGGAAGAGCGTCAAAGAACTCCTCAACTCCTTCTCCTTGGATAATACTCCCTACACCATTGTGCTTGACCACCAGCCCTATCACTTAGAGCGTACGGAGGCTGCAGGTGTTGACTTCCAACTCAGCGGGCATACACACCACGGACAGGTGTGGCCCATCTCCTGGATTACAGAATCCATCTACGAGTGTGCTTTCGGTGCCTACCAGCGTGGTAATACCCGTTACTACATCAGTTCCGGGCTGGGCATCTGGGGCGGTAAGTTCCGCATAGGCACTCGTTCCGAGTACGTAGTAGCAACAATAAAGAATAAATAGATAAAAAAATGAGAAAGTGTTTGTTTGTAGCCCTGGCTCTTATACTGATGAGTATGACGAAGGGCGACGGAGTAATAACGAAAGAAAAAGGTGTATATATCGTCAACACCACTACACTGGCAAAGGATGTTCGTGGCTATCGCGGCACCACTCCACTGAAGATCTATATCAAGAAGAATAAGATTCAGAAGATTGAAGCATTGAAGAACCGCGAAACACCTGAGTATTTTGAAGAGGTGGAGGCAGTCATGCTGCCCAAATGGAATGGCATGACCGTCAAGGCTGCCCTGTCAGCCCATGTCGATGGCGTCACAGGAGCAACCTTTTCGTCAAAAGCCGTACGCGAGAATGTCAAGCGAGGACTGGAATACTATCAGAAGAACAAGAAGTAATTTACATTACCTGTCGCTCTGTTCGGTAACACTGAAAGCATAGCCATTCCAGATCAGGTCGTAACAGATGTCTTCAAACGAGTCCTCACCAGAATCGTTTTCTTTGATACACATTAATGTGATGTCCTTACCTTCAGCAGGCAACGTTACGATGTAGGTTCGGAAATTCTTCGCGACATCCTCCACCATCTCTGTCAGTGCAGGTTCGGGCGTCATGGTGTTCTTCTTGGGGTCATAGTCGTAGAAGGCTATCAGATGTGTGTCAATATCATCGTTCTCAAACTGCTCTGCTAACCAGAAAGCCACCAGCGAATGTCCGTCGTTGCGTTACCAGTAGCAACAGTCGGTATTCCATGTATTCTCCGTTCTCATCACAGACGAGATATAACCCTTCTTCGACTGGTCATTGATACCGAAGATCTCTGCCTGAGGGTGAGTCATCTTACCTGTCGTCAGATACTGCAGCAACAGTTTGTTGGGTATATAGTCAGGGAAAGCCTCACAGAACGCCTGGGCAAAAGCCTTGATGCCAGTACGTCCCTGACCAGTCACATTGGTAAGTGTCTTTTTTCTCCACGACTGTTCGATAGGGATAATTTTTCCTTTCACTATTCCCCCATCTGCCTCTATCTCTTCTTCTGTCATTTCGCGGTCCTCATCAGCCGTATCAGTTGCCACCACATCGTATGTCTGATTGGTCACGTCGTTTCCTTCTCTGGCTGTTTTTCCTCCGCATGCTGCCAGCATCAGAGCAAATGTTGCCACCATTATGGTTGATAAGGTCTTAATCATAGGTCTTTTAAATTAGTTTCATTCTCCTCTCATTTCTCCACAATCACAATAGGCGACTGCCCACTCAGGAAGGAAGCGCTCGAGCTATCCAGCGTCACACTGTAAAGGACCAGTTGCATGCGCATCTTTCCTGCCGACAGCTGTCCCCACGAATAAGAATTGATAATCCACGTGAAGTTGGCATCGCGCGTCTGCTCAGCATAGAATATTGGAATCTTCGTCGATACCGGTAATATCATAAACTCTATGGGCGACGCATTGTCAATAGCGTAGAACAACTCAATATCTATATCCTCCTTGGCGTTCAACACTTCCTTCAGGTCGTCTTTCGTCAGCATAGAGGTCAGCGCCTTTACTGGTACATTGTGAACTGTCATAGTCGAGTCGCTCTTCACTGTCCACGTCACATC
>JAFPED010000072.1 GCA_017423565.1 Prevotella sp.
GCAGCGATGCCAGGCATTCGCAGTACATTTGCCTTTACGCCAAGCTGCTCTGTAGGCAGTGCGCACTGTCCTGCGCTCCATCCTTCACCATAGATGAAGATGGTAGGATCAATATTATTTACAGCCTCGCGGATGGCATTCATAGTTTCAATATCGTGGACACCCATCAGGTCGAAGCGGAATCCGTCGATATGGTATTCATCAATCCAATATTTCACTGAGCCTATCATAAACTTACGCATCAGGTCTTTCTCCGATGCTGTCTCGTTGCCACAACCACTGCCGTTGCTATAGCTGCCGTCAGCAGCCTTGCGATAGAAATAGTCAGGATAGAGCTCCTGGAAGTTCGAGTGCTCAATGTCGTATGTATGATTATACACCACATCGAGAATGACACGGATGCCAGCCTTGTGCAAAGCCTGAACCATCTGTTTGAACTCACGTATGCGACAGGCTGGGTCATAAGGATTAGTTGAGTAGCCACCCTCAGGAACATTGTAGTTCACAGGGTCATAACCCCAGTTATACTGTGGTTGGGTCAGCCGGGTCTCATCAACAGAACCATAGTCATAGCTGGGCAGAATATGTACGGCATTCACTCCCAGCTCCTTCAAATGCTGAATAGCCCAATCTTCAGTAAGTGCGAGGAATTTTCCTGGATACTGTGCATCCTGACGGGCAACGGAGAAGTCGCGATGGTGCATCTCGTAAATCACCAAGTCAGCAGGTGACTTCACAACAGGACGTTCGTCACGGTCCCAACCTTCAGGGTCGGTTGTTGACATATCGATGACATAGCCACGCTGTCCGTTCACACCCACTGCCTGTGCCGCAATGCCAGGTGACTCGTTCCAGCGTTTCTTCGTACCTGTAGCATCGAAGGTATAGAAATAACCGCGCCAGTCGCCTTTCACTTCAGCACAATATGCGAAGTCAAAAGGTGGCAGTTTCGTCATCTTCACCGTCTTCACAGGTTTTCCTCCTTGTCCGTCCTTATACAGTCGCAATAACACCTGCTTGGCTTGTGGTGTTGCCAAAACAGTAAAAACGGTTTTGTTTGTTTGAGGCCAGTATTTTCCACCCTCGCCTATGAATCTGTCCTGAGCATAGCAGAAACCTGTCGTTAGTGCCAGTACCATTGTCAGTAGTATCTTTTTCATTTGTTCTTAGATTTTTCTGTCAGCAAAGATAAGAAATTCTTGGAACATTTCAATACAAACTTCCAATTTTATCTTCTATTAACGTTCGACTCGTCAGAATTCCACATAAGGCTCCAAGCGTTGAATGGCCTCTGGAGGAAAATCTTTATGAAGTTTCAAGTCTTGAAGACTATGCAACGGACCACGTAAACGCCGATACTCTATAATAGCTTTTGCCTGATAGAAACTTATATACGGATGCCGCTGCAGTTGGTTCAAGGTCAGTTTGTTAACATTGAGTTTCTGCACCTTAGGATGGGAAACCACGAAATAGGGAATGGCCGATTCAGGGAAATCCTCTATCTCACGTAATTGCGACGTACTGACAAAACCTCCTAACCGACGGCCGTAATTGAGAATCCTACGAGCAAAAGCCTCCCCCACACCAGGCACTTTGCGCAACATCATGGTGTCAGTAGTGTTGATATCTATACTGGAAGGAGTTTCTACCTTAATAGGATATTTCAACGTATCACGCACATACTCTTGCTGGGGTTCTACAAGTTCGGAGGCTGGCGTAACATAGTCGGGCGAGATTCTGATATAAGGCTCCAACTCACGATATTCCTTAACTGTCAGACCATACAAACGGGCAAAGTCTTCCTTCTTTCTATATACCCCTCCTCGCGCGCGATACTTATATATATTACGCACTTGCCAGGGTCGAAGGCCTAAACGCAACAGCTGAGTGCTGTCTGCAGTATTGGGGTCAAAGGCAAAGCGTTCTACTGTTTGTCCCTCTGTCTGGTAATAGTATGTCTGTTGTTTCTTATGACCATAAAAGTGTGAAGCCTTCAATGAATCAGGTGCATACGCTGGGGTACTGTCCATTTGACCATCAGTAAAGATGATGACGCCCAGTGCTATCAAGATAACACATAGTACAAAGATGATAGCCCTGCGATCTGATTTCCGTATATAGAAGAAATCCTTTAACATCACTACCCATTAAATGACTCCGAACCGATGAAGAAATATAAGAATAATACATAGCGGACATACAAACCGCACACTGACGAGATACAGTCCTACTAACCGTGACTGCAAAGAGCCCCAGTTGGTCAGTTGGTCATACACAATCTGCTTAGGCACAAGCCAACCAACCAACAAACACGTAAACAAGCTTCCCAAAGGAAGCATGATATCTGCTGTCAAGCGATCAAAGAAATCAAGCAATGACATGCCAAAGAGTTGTATCTGAGGATAAGCGCCGAAGGACAATGAACACAAGACAGCCAGGACGCTACACACGAGTGTGAGAATCCATGCTGCCTTACTTCGTGGCATATTCATTTCTTCATGGAAGAATGCCGTTCCTATCTCATGCATGGATATGGTGGAGGTAAGCGCTGCAAATACCAGCAATGCGTAGAACATAATGGACACGACATATCCAACGACGGGAACAGAAGAAAAGGCCTCATTAAACACATTTGGCAGTGTGATGAAGATAAGTGACGGACCTTGGTCGGGCTCCACTCCGACAGAGAAGGCAGCAGGAAAAATCATCAGACCTGCCAGTATGGCTATCAGGGAGTCAAGCAGTGCTATCTGTATGGCAGAACGAGTAAGGTTGGTCTGTTTCGAGAAATAGCTGGCATAAGTGCAGAGGCAGGCTGTTCCTAAAGACAGCGAGAAGAACGACTGTCCCAAGGCTTCAAGAAACACATCTCCTGTCAGTTTTGAGAAGTCTGGTTTCAACAAGAACTCCACTCCTTTGTAAGCACCTGGCAACATGCAGGAAGCGACAACCAGTATGAGCAGTAGAACGAGCAAGGCAGGCATCAGCAAATTAGATACTCGCTCAATGCCACGACGCACGCCTCGGACAACCACCAGATGAGTAATCAAGATGAAAGCAACTGCCCAGAAGCAAGGTTTCCACGGATTGGTGGAGAAGTCAGAGAAATAAGACTGTACATAGTCTGCATTTCCAGACAAGTGCCCCACCATACTGGCAAAAAGATACTGCAGGCACCACCCTGCGACAACAGCATAGAAGCCAAGTATCAGCGTCGATGTCAGTATGCCCAAGTAACCTATCAGTTTCCAATTGCCCATTTTGGTCAACGTGCCATAAGCACGGGCTGCATTGGAACCTGCTTGACGTCCGACGATAAACTCGCTGATCATACCTGGGATGCCTAACAGAAGCATACAGCCAATATAAACAATGATAAATGCTGCACCACCGTTCTCACCTGTCATATAGGGAAAACGCCACACGTTTCCCAAGCCAACAGCCGAGCCTGCCGTTGCCAGCACTACGCCTATTTTACTGCCAAAACTTCCTGGCTCCATACTCGACAACGCATTTTGTTAACCCAACAAGCCGAATTGATGTAAGAATATAAACAAGATGGCCAACGGACAAACGTATTTCACCAAGAAGATGTACAAATGGAAAAAACGGCCACGCAACGTGCCACGATTGGTAAACTCGTCGCGCACAATCTTATGTGGAACATACCAACCAATGAATATGCAGGTCAGGAAACCTACAATGGGCAGGAATATCTGACCAGTGATAAAGTCGAACCAGTCGAACAAGGTCTTCCCAAAGATGGTAAAGACATCAACCGCTCCCAATGACAAGGAGCAGAGAGCACCAATGACTGCTGTTGAAATGGATACCAACAGAGCGGCTTTCTTTCGTGTGATAACTAACTCTTCCTGGAAGAAAGCCGTGCTCACCTCGTGCAATGATATCAGCGATGTTAGTGCAGCGAGTGTCAACAACAGGAAAAACAGCAGAGAAATAATGTAGCCTACGATAGGCATAGCAGCAAAAGCCTCTGCAAAGACATTGGGCAAGGTGATAAAGATGAGCGACGGCCCACTGTCAGGGTTCACACCTACTGAGAAAGCAGCAGGGAAGATCATCAATCCTGCAAGTATTGCGACAATGGTGTCAATGACTCCTATCTGAACAGCCGATTTTGTCAGGTCGGTCTGTCTGGAGAAATAACTGGCGTATGTACATAAACAGCCCATGGCTATGCTCAACGAGTAGAAACTCTGACCTAAGGCACTGAGGAAGACATTGCTGTTAAGCATGGAGAAATCGGGTTTGAACAGGAACTCAATGCCTTTCTGCGCATCAGGCAGCAAACACGATGCACCTACAATAATCAGCAACAATATAAATAATGTAGGCATCATCAGTTTCGATGCCCTTTCTATACCATCACGCACACCATGTTCGACAATCAGATAAGTAACACCCAGCATAACAACGGTCCAGAAGACTGGCTTCACTGGGTCAGACGACAGCTCTGCAAAATAGGTCTTGAAATACTCTGGGTCTCCCTGAAGATGTCCTATTAACGATGCCCACACATATTGCGAGCACCAACCTGCCACTACAGCATAATATCCTGTGATGAGGAAACCTGTCAGCACACCCATGTAGCCTATCCATGCCCATGGTGTACCACCAGCAAGCTTGTGATAGGCACGCGCTGTGTTTGCCTGTCCGTAACGGCCAATAATAAACTCACTGACCATACAGGGAATGCCCAGCAGCAACACACACACCACATAAATCAGGATAAAGACTGCGCCTCCATTCTCACCTGTCATGTAGGGAAAGCGCCACACGTTTCCCAATCCAACAGCAGAACCGGCAGTTGCCAGTATGACACCTATCTTACTGCCAAAATTTGCTCTTTCGAGTTTCGACATTTCAACTTTCTTCATAATCCGTTGCAAAAGTATAAAATATTTCTTACTTTTGCATCCAAAATATAAGAAAACATGACAAAATTCTTTCTATTCATAAGAAAATACCCTGTTTCCATTCTACTGTTCATCATTATATGGATATTGTCACTGATGCCTTTTTTCCCAGAAACACCTCTCGACGATGTGAAGTTCATTGACAAATGGACCCACCTGATCATGTATGGTGGTACGTGTAGTGTGTTGTGGATAGAGTACATGAGAAGTCACAAAACCAAAGGGTCTGCAGTCAAGCTCTTTCTTCTGGCATGGCTGGCACCCATACTCATGAGTGGACTGTTGGAACTGCTGCAAGCCTATGCCACGACAACGCGCAGTGGTGAATGGCTCGACTTTGCTGCCAACTCGTTGGGTGTCACATTAGGGGCTGCCGTTGGACTTCTATTGATGAAAAAATATAAAGATATAAGGTTAAACTGAAATTCTCACTGGTGAGAAATATAATTCTCATTGGTGAGAAATTAAATTCTCATCGGTGAGAAATTAAATTCCCATCAATGGGAAACAGAATTCCCATCGGTGGGACAATCGTTTCCCACCAATGGGAATTTCAGTTTAATACAGATTACCTGTTACTTTTTATGTATTTCTTTCCTCTTCAGTCCACTGTGAAAAAGGATAAGCACGTAAGGAGGAATTGTAATAAAGTCGGTTGCCCGTCACTTCCTTGACGATGAAATCGGGTTTTTCATAAGGTTCATTCTCAAAATTGAGTTCCACC
>JAFPED010000073.1 GCA_017423565.1 Prevotella sp.
TTGCAGGTGTTGCCAATCAACGATACCAACATTACACATACATGGCAAGATTCCTATCCATACAACTCCATTAGCATTTACGCACTGCATCCTCAATACACAGACTTCCGACAGTTGCCTGAACTCAAGGACGAGAAACTCAAGAAGAAATACGAGCAATTGCGTCAGGAACTGAATGCCCTGCCGCAGATTGACTATGAGCGTGTGAACAATGCTAAGATGGCCTATCTGCATGACCTCTTCGAACAGGAGTGGAAGACTGTTGCTCGACGTGCCTCCTATAAAGAGTTCTTTGAGCAAAACAAGGAATGGCTTGAGCCATACGCACAGTTCTGTGTCAACAGAGATGAATTTGGAACTGCAGACTTCTCACAATGGCCGAAGACCAAGAGTGCCAAGACACAGTCTTCAACACTCAAATCGTTCTGGTACTACGTACAATACAATCTTGACCAACAGATGCGCAGTGCTCATGCGTACGCACGCGCACATCGCGTAATATTAAAAGGTGATATTCCCATTGGTATTTCACGCGACGGTGTAGAGGCATGGGTAGAACCTAAGTATTTTAATCTGAATGGACAGGCAGGTGCGCCACCCGATGCTTTCTCTGTTAACGGACAGAACTGGGGCTTCCCTACATACAACTGGGATGCCATGCTTGAGGACGGCTGCCGCTGGTGGGTACGTCGGTTCCGTAAGATGGCAGAATATTTTGATGCTTACCGCATTGATCATGTCCTGGGCTTCTTCCGTATATGGGAGATTCCTGCTAATGCCGTACATGGTTTGCTGGGACAGTTCTCACCATCGCTGGGCATGACCGTGCCAGAGATTGAGGGCTATGGATTGAAGTGGCAGGAAGACCTGTTCACTACACCATTTATTACCGACTGGACTCTGGAACGTGTATTCGGTGAACGTGCCCAGTATGTGAAAGATACTTTCCTTGACCGGAAACACGATGACCTGTGGCAGATGAAACCAGAGTTCGACACACAACGCAAGGTGGAAGCATGGTTTAAGGATAAGGATGACAACAATCTTCGCGATGGGCTCTATGCACTGATCAGCGATGTGCTCTTCGTGCCGGACCGTAAGGACAGTAAGAAGTTCCATCCGCGCATCGGCGTACAGAACGACTTTATCTATGAGACGCTCTACGATGGTGACAAGTACAACTTCAACCGCCTTTATAACGATTATTTCTATCGTCGCAACAACCAGTTCTGGTATCATGAGGCCATGAAGAAACTGCCACGCCTCACACAGGCTACCCGTATGCTTGTGTGTGCAGAGGACCTTGGTATGGTACCCGACTGCGTCCCCTGGGTGATGAACGAACTACGTATTCTCTCGCTCGAGATTCAGTCCATGCCAAAGGACGATACTGTACGCTTTGGTCATCTCTCGCGCAACCCCTATCGTTCCGTTTGTACAATTTCCACACACGACATGCCAACATTACGTCAATGGTGGGACGAAGACGAAGAACGTACCCAAGACTACTTTAACTCCATGCTCTATCGCAGTGGCGCTGCACCACATCCCCTGCCAGGATGGTTGGCTATGGAGATAGTAAGCCGTCATCTCACTTCACCTTCCATGCTTTGTCTGCTGTCGTTACAAGACTGGCTTGCTATGGACGAAGATTTGCGCTTGCCCGATCAGAATGCAGAACGCATCAATATCCCGGCTAACCCTCGTCACTACTGGCGCTATAGAATGCACATCACAATAGAACAACTGATGCAAGCCGACGAATTCAATAGTACAGTGAGTGAACTGATAAAAAATAGTGGACGAAAATAACTTTCAAAACCACCAATACATATGAATTTAAGAAGACTGCTCTTCCTGCTGATGCTCGTGCCTCTGATGGCAACGGCTCAGACCATTAAGTCGCCAAATGGCAACATCGTATTGACATTCTCACTCGATGGCAATGGGCGTCCTACTTATGAGATGACTTATAAAGGTAAGGCCGTTGTCAAACCCTCTCATCTTGGATTGGAGCTTGCCAAGGACAAGCATGCGTACTTAGGTACAAACGAACGTGACCTGATGGATGGTTTTCGTATTGCCAATACGGAGACAACGGCGTTCGACGAGACATGGCAA
>JAFPED010000074.1 GCA_017423565.1 Prevotella sp.
GACACTATCTGACTGAAGAAATCAGACGCGAAGGCAGTATTACTCCAAAAAGCAATAACAATTGGCGGTTTGTACCCGTTTCTTGGGCTGCACTTGCCATAAAACGTGACCGTAAGAAGTTATTTGGAAAGTAATGAGATATTTTATATTTTGTAAGGACGAGTTGCTGTTACAGCAAACCCCTGATGGCTATACAATACCAGAAGGACAGCAGCCTCCTGTGGAACTGAAGCCTTGGACTCATTTGATGAATGTCGATGGAGACAAGACCTTTCGTGTTGAACAGCCAATAGTCGATATGGCTGGTTATGAGATGTGCGGTTTACGCAAGAGCTATTATAAGCTTAGCCAAGAAGAGTATCTGAAGGCAGGAAAATGCCAGGAACTGCTCTATTGGGATCAGAACACGAAGTATTGCGGTGTATGTGGAGGACTCATGCGAATGCATACTGACATCTCGAAGCGTTGCGAGCAGTGTGGCAAGGAGGTATGGCCACAACTGGCCACCGCCATCATCGTCTTGATTCACCGTGGTGACGAGATCTTACTGGTTCATGCCAGGAACTTCCGCACAGACTTCTATGGCTTGGTTGCAGGTTTTGTAGAGACAGGAGAGACATTGGAAGAAGCCGTTCATCGTGAAGTACTTGAAGAAACGGGCATAAAGATATGTAATCTTAAATACTTCGGTTCACAGCCTTGGCCCTACCCTTGCGGCCTGATGATTGGTTTCAATGCTGACTATGTGGAGGGTGAGATACATTTACAGCGGACAGAGCTATCGAAGGGAGCATGGTTCACGAAGGACAATCTTCCTACCATTCCAGAGAAGCTGTCTATCGCCAGGATGTTAATTGACGCATGGCTAAATGAGTCGAAATGAGTCGGCATCGTTTAATACCCTGAATCGCTGACGCATGGCTTGTAAACTGTCGATGTCAATATCGGTCGATAATACAGCTTCTTCGTCGTCAGGACCTTGCAGGATGATGTCACCCAGTGGGGAAACGACTCTGCTACAACCTTGATAATGAGAATAATGGTCATCCCCTACCCTGTTGACACCTATTAGGAACGCCTGATTCTCAATAGCTCGAGAGCGAGTAAGAACATCCCAAGCCGTCTGACGAGACTGAGGCCAGTTTGCCACACAGATAATGACGTCATAAGGCTGACTGTCAGTATTTCGGCTCCAAACAGGGAATCGCAGGTCGTAGCAGGTAAGCAGCAGAAAGCGATAGCCCATATATTCTGCAACGACTCTCCCCTGCCCTGCCTGGTAGTAACGGTCCTCGTGACCGTGGGTGAACAGATGATGTTTATCGTACATATAGACATCTTCGGGCGTACAGAAATACTGGCGGTTACGATATGTTCCGTCGTTCAGATGTACGGCAAGTGACCCACAAATGGCACACTGATATTGACGTGCCATGCGTTTCATCCATGTCAGAGCTTGACTGAGGTCTTCCTCTTCTGCGATGCCTTGCGGTTCGGTTGCAAAACCTGTTGCCCACATCTCGGGCAAGACGTAGAGATGGCTACCCAAATTGGCAGCAATCATCTCTTCTGCACGAAGGATGTTCGTTTGGGGCTGTGCCCACTGGATGTCGGTTTGTAATAATGTCAGTTTCATATTGGTTGCAAAAGTAATAATATTTTTTGAAATAGAATACATATAACATGAGGAAAGTTATCATTATAGCATCATGTATAGTGACCGTTTTGCTGGGCATATATGCAGCATTAGCCCCTGGCGAAACGTTGCAGGCACGTAACACTGCGCTGACAAAATGTCATGAACTGATAACGAGACGACTGGAGCAACGTGACTCGCTGCTGGAGCGCCATTTAGACATCAAGTCCTCATTGAATTACTATTTACGTGCTCACCATGTCGATGACGAGGGATATGACATGATAGCTGACTACAATGCATGGAACGACAGCATCATAGCAAGTTTGAAAGCATACGACAACATCTGCATAAAAAACAGTTTCCGACCACTGCATCATAGCAACATCCCTAAGCCATACTATGTCGTAGCTTTAGGAGGCTACTGGGGGGAAGACGGCTGGCACAAGGGGCTGCCACCCTTCCATCAAGGTACCATAGTCGATTCCACGGGTGTCTATCAAGGTAGCTTGAATAATGATTTCTTACCAGACGGTCACGGAGTGATGATGTCGTCTGATGGCTGTTATTTCGAAGGTGAATGGGCATCCGGAGAACGTCATGGCTTTGGCTTCCGTGTTCATCCATTCCATGATATTCAGGTAGGCACTTGGCTTAAAAACCGATACAAAGGCGAACGTCTGAGGTTTACGCCGGAAAGAATCTATGGCATCGACATCTCTCGTCATCAGCATGAGAAGAGAGGCAAACGCCTGCCTTTCGACTGGCATCACCTACGGATTGTCGATTTAGGCCGTCACAACCAGAAGAACGTTCAAGGAGATGCGGACTACCCTGTTAGTTTTGTCTATATCAAGGCTACTGAGGGAACAACGATTACCAACCGTTTCTTCTTGTCAGACTACAATGCTGCGCATAAATATGGTTACCATGTTGGGGCTTATCATTTCTACAGTACAAAGAGTAGTGCAAAAGAACAGGCAAAACACTTCCTGAAGACTGCTCATTTCAATCGCGGAGATTTCCCACCGGTATTTGACGTAGAACCAACAGACCATCAGATAGAAATCCTTGGTGGTGCCGACAAACTATTGTCAGAGATGCGTGTGTGGTTGAACGAGGTGGAACATCACTTGGGCATACGACCTATATTATATGTCAACCAGAACTTTGTTGAACGTTACCTGTCGAAGGCTCCTGACTTGAAGAAAGGTTATCAGATCTGGATTGCAAGATACAGTGAGTATCAACCTGGTATTCGCCTGTGTATATGGCAGTTGTCCTCAACGGGTCGAGTAAAAGGTATAACAGGTGATGTAGATATTAACGTGTTTAACGGCTATGCCGATCAGTGGCAGGAATTCCTGTCTGAAGGAGTAATACCTTAACGAACGGTAAGATGGAAACAGCCCTGTTTTACTTCGTATTTGATGTAACAGCGTTCCTGTTGCCTCATGTCGCGTAGCACTTCAGAAAGTACCCACTTCAGCGTGTCGTTCTGTACCTCACGTGTAATGGGCTGATATCGGTTATAACAGATGTCGATGGTTGTGCCATACAAATGGCATGACTGTTCCGTAGCATTGGGATTATGCTTTTTCAGTTTTGCGACATCCTCCCGGGTACGTAGTACGCTGGTAACAATGATTTTATGCAATGGAATACCCTTTATATCCAAGCTGTCCTGAAATGCTCGTGCAATGTCCTGCAACATTACGGCTGCTCGTGGTACGAGGTATGGAATGGAGGAATGCAGCGGATCGACCTGATAATAGGGATTAATGTTGATGTACACCAATTCATTCATGCGTTTCTCTGCATCCATTCTGTTTTCTACAGGTGTCACTCCCCATTGGCGTGCAGCCATGAGCTGTACCTCATTGCTGTCGGGGAAAGACTCGTGGTAGCTATGTACCCCACGTATGGCGTGAGGGCGCCGTTCTGATGGTATGACGGGTGTTGCAACCGCAACTTCTTCTTTTATAGTATCAGCTATTTCAGCGTCTTCAGATACTTGCTGTTCAGTCCATTTATTCTCGCCTTCACATGCCAGTCGTATGAGAGCTAACAGTGCAACGATAGAAATAAAGCCCAACAAATATGATTTTTTAGTAACCTTCATGAAAAAATATTCTGTTTTGAGGTGCAAAGATAGAAATAATATTTGTAACTTTGCAAGCAAAATTCAAAATTTATATCAATTTGATAGAGAAACATATTGTTTTAGAGGACATCGACTGCCTGACATTCTATGGCGCGAATAATGTCCATTTGCAGATGCTGAAGGCTTTTTACCCTAAGCTACGTATTGTTGCGCGCGATAATGTACTTCGTGTATTAGGCGACGAAGAACAGTTATGTGGTTTAGAGGAAAGTGTAGAGAAATTGCGTTCACACGTTCAGAAATTCAATTCCTTGAGTGCCGAAGACGTGATAGATATAGTGAAAGGTCGTCGGGTGTCTGATGACGTTCCCAAGGATGTGCTGGTCTATTCCATGTCGGGTCGTCCCATCAAGGCACGTACCATCAACCAGCAACGCCTGGTCGATGTATATGGAGAAAGCGACCTGTTATTTGCCGTCGGTCCTGCTGGCACGGGTAAGACCTATCTGAGCATTGCCCTGGCAGTAAAGGCATTGAAGGAGAAAACAGCCAAGAAGATTATTCTAAGTCGTCCAGCTGTTGAAGCCGGCGAGAAGTTAGGCTTCCTGCCTGGCGACATGAAGGACAAGATAGATCCATATCTTCAGCCTTTGTACGATGCCTTGGAGGACATGCTTCCGCAGGTGAAGCTTCAGGAGATGATGGAGAAACGAGTTATCCAGATTGCTCCATTGGCCTTCATGCGTGGTCGTACCCTGAGTGATGCCGTTGTCATTTTGGATGAAGCACAAAACACCACTCCTCAGCAGCTGCGCATGTTCCTCACCCGTATGGGTTGGAATACCAAGATGATTGTTACCGGTGACACGTCACAGATAGACCTGCCGCGTTCGCAGAAGAGTGGACTTGTCGAGGCACTGAAAATCTTAAAGGGTGTTGAAGGCATTGGTATCGTAGAACTGACCAAGCAGGACATTGTCCGCCATAAACTGGTAACGCGTATTGTGAAAGCATATGAGCAATATGACAAGGAGGTAGAAGAGCAAACAACAACAAATTAAATATCATACAAATTATTACTATAGTCATGGTTAAAGCATTAACAACTACAGATTTCCACTTCAAGGGACAAAAGAGCGTATATCACGGTAAAGTGCGTGACGTCTATAACATTAACGATGACCTGCTGGTGATGGTAGCTACTGACCGTATATCAGCATTCGACGTTATTCTTCCCAAAGGTATTCCTTTCAAGGGACAAGTACTGAATCAGATTGCATCAACCTTCCTGGATTCTACACGTGACATTTGTCCAAACTGGAAACTGGCCACTCCGGACCCTATGGTAACGGTTGGACTGAAATGTGAGGGCTTCCGTGTTGAGATGATCATCCGTGGCATATTGACCGGAAGTGCATGGCGTGAATATAAGAATGGTGTTCGTGAGATTTGCGGTGTACGTCTGCCAGAAGGCATGAAGGAGAATGAGCGTTTCAAGGAACCCATTATCACTCCAACGACCAAGGCTGACGAAGGCCACGACCTGAACATCTCGAAGGAAGAGATTATTGCTCAGGGAATTGTCAGTACCGAGGACTATGAAGTAATGGAGAACTATACAAGGAAGTTGTTTGAACGTGGTCAGGAAATTGCAGCACGTCATGGACTGATCCTTGTTGACACGAAATACGAATTCGGAAAGCGCGACGGTAAAGTCTATCTGATTGACGAGATACACACTCCCGACTCTTCACGCTATTTCTATGCTGACGGTTACGAAGAGAAGTTTGCAAAAGGTGAACCACAGCGACAGCTCAGCAAAGAGTTTGTTCGTCAGTGGCTCATTGAGCACAACTTCATGAATGAGCCTGGTCAGGTCATGCCCGAAATTACCGATGAGTATGCCAACAGTGTCAGTGAGCGTTATATCGAGCTTTACGAGCACATTACCGGCGAGCGTTTCCAGAAGTCGGTTGACACAGACGATATAGAGCATCGCATTGAGCAAAATGTGAATGCTTACCTGAATAGTCTCTAAGCTGTATTTAATCATATCCCCCACCCTAATGTCGTACAATCAAGAATCCATAAAACCCTACAGCGACGGTGAGAAAGGCGAACAAGTGAAGCAAATGTTCGACAACATTGCTCCTACTTACGACCAGCTGAACCACCGTTTGTCGTGGAATATTGACCGTTATTGGCGCAAAAAGGCTATTAAAAAGCTCAAGCCTTTTCAGCCACAGCATATTCTCGACATTGCTACAGGTACGGGTGACTTTGCCATAGAAAGTGCAAGGTTGCTTCATCCTGCCAAACTGACGGGCAGCGACATCAGTGAGGGTATGATGGACATTGGACGGAAGAAAGTACACAATGCAGGCCTGGATGATATCATTGACTTCGAGTATGGAGACTGCATGCAGCTCACTTATGATGACAATCGGTTCGACGCTGTGACTTGTGCTTTCGGTATCAGGAACTTTCCTGACCTTGAGCTTGGACTGAGTGAGATGTGCAGAGTATTGCAGCCAGGAGGACACATGTGTGTGTTGGAACTGACGATGCCTGTCCGTTTCCCCATGAAACAGCTGTTCAAGTTCTATGCCCGAACGGTACTTCCGGTGTATGGCCGGTTGGTATCAAAGGACACTCACGCTTACGATTACCTGCGTCGCACCATCGAGGCATTCCCTCAAGGTGAGGTAATGGTCGAACTATTGAAGAAGGTTGGTTTCAGAGAAGCCAGTTTCAAGCGTCTGACGTTTGGTATATGTACAATGTATTTTGCTACTAAGTAATCATTTTAAGAGAAAAAGATATGGACAAGTACGGACTGATAGGTTACCCATTAGGGCATTCGTTCTCAATTAGCTACTTTAACCAGAAGTTCAAGGACGAGGGCATAGATGCTGTTTACGAGAACTTTGAGATTGTGAGTATCGATCTGCTGCCAGAGGTGTTAGACTCCAACCCTAACTTGAAAGGACTCAACGTTACGATACCCTACAAGCAGAAGGTCATACCTTTCTTGGACAAGATCAGTCCTGAAGCGCGTGCCATCGGAGCTGTTAATGTTATCAAAGTGATACATGAAGGCAAAAGCGTGAAGTTGAAAGGCTATAATTCTGACGTGATAGGTTTCACCCAGAGCATTGAGCCCATGCTGGAGCGTTACCACAAGAAAGCGCTTATTCTTGGCACGGGCGGTGCATCAAAGGCTGTGGATTACGGACTTAAGTCGTTAGGTCTGGAGACGGTGTTTGTCAGTCGTTACGAACGTCCCGGTACTATACAGTACGGCAATATAACGCCCGAGGTCATCAAGGAGTACAATGTCATCGTGAACTGCACGCCTATCGGCATGTATCCCAACACGGAAGTATGTCCGGAACTGCCTTACGAAGCGATGGACAGTCACACGATTCTCTATGACTTGATATACAATCCTGACGAGACACTCTTCATGAAAAAAGGTGCTGCCTATGGTGCTAATGTGAAGAATGGACTGGAGATGCTCCTGCTGCAGGCGTTTTCTTCTTGGGACTTTTGGCACGAGAAATAAAACGAAGCTTGACGTATGTAACACCACGGACTTCAGTGGTCTGAAAAAATAAGCAATAAATTATTTAATAATGGACAACAGATATATGATGCGTGGCGTCAGTGCCGCAAAGGAAGATGTGCATAACGCCATCAAGAATATTGACAAGGGACTTTATCCGCAGGCTTTCTGCAAGATTATTCCCGACATATTAGGTGGAGACCCGGAGTATTGTAACATCATGCATGCCGACGGAGCAGGCACGAAGTCATCGTTGGCTTACATGTATTGGAAAGAGACTGGCGACATGTCGGTATGGAAAGGAATAGCCCAGGATGCCATTGTCATGAACACCGACGACCTGCTCTGCGTTGGTGCGGTGGATAATATCCTGGTCAGCTCTACCATTGGCAGAAACAAACACCTGATACCCGGCGACGTCATATCTGCCATCATCAATGGCACTGACGAGCTGTTGGCTGAACTACGGCAGATGGGAATCGGCATCTGGCCTACAGGTGGTGAGACGGCAGACGTGGGCGACTTGGTTCGTACCATCATTGTTGACTCTACGGTGACCTGCCGCATGAAACGGAAGGACGTCATCGACAATGCCAACATACGCCCGGGCGACGTTATCGTCGGACTGTCTTCTACAGGGCAGGCAACCTACGAGAAGCGATACAATGGAGGCATGGGGTCAAACGGCCTGACATCTGCACGTCATGACGTGTTCTCTAAATACTTGGCAGAGAAATATCCAGAGAGCTATGACCACGCCGTTCCATTTGACCTGGTTTACAGCGGAAAGTACAAGCTGACCGACTCCGTTCCGTACACAGAGGCATTGCCTCAGTCAACCGTTCTCCCCGACATGGGCTCGCTCGTCCTCTCCCCTACCCGCACCTATGCTCCTGTCATCAAACGTCTGCTCGACGAGATGCGTCCGGAGATTCACGGTATGGTACACTGCACGGGTGGTGCACAGACCAAGGTGCTCCACTTCGTCAACGAGAACTGTCGAGTCATCAAGGACAACATGTTCCCTGTTCCGCCATTGTTCAAGGCTATTCAGGACTGCTCGGGTACCGACTGGCACGAGATGTACCAGGTGTTCAACATGGGTCATCGCATGGAAATCTATGTTCATCCCGACATGGCCAGCCAGGTGATAGACATCTCCAAATCGTTCAACATTGATGCCCAAGTGGTAGGCCACATCGAGGAGGGTCCTCGCAGCCTGACCATACACAGCGAATTCGGCACCTTCACTTATTAATAATAAAAGATGGAAAATAATACTATACTACAGAAATTGGATGGTCTGGAAGCACGATTCGAGGAAGTATCGACACTCATTACTGACCCGAACGTCATTGGTGACCAACAGCGATTTGTGAAACTCACTAAAGAGTATAAAGACCTGGGCGACATCATGGATGCCCGCAAACGTTACATTGCCTGTCTGAACTCAATCAAGGAGGCCAAGGACATCCTGGCCAACGAGGACGATGCAGAGATGAAGGAAATGGCACGTGAAGAACTGGCCGTCAACGAGGAACTACAGCCCAAGTTGGAAGAGGAAATCAAGATTGCCCTCATACCGAAAGACCCTGAAGACGCGAAGAACGTACAGATGGAGATTCGTGCTGGAACAGGCGGCGACGAAGCCTGTCTGTTTGCAGGCGATCTGTTCAAGATGTACAAGAGCTACTGCGACTCGAAAGGCTGGAATCTTTCTATCACCAGCGTATCTGAGGGTACCGTAGGTGGCTACAAGGAAA
>JAFPED010000075.1 GCA_017423565.1 Prevotella sp.
AATAACAACTATCATATTAAATTTAAAATCAAACATTATGAACAAAACAGAATTAATTGAGAAGATTGCAGCAGGTGCTGGTCTGACCAAAGTTGATGCTAAGAAAGCTCTTGACGCCACTGTAGTAGCTATTAAGGATGCTCTTGTTGCAGGTGACAAAGTTGCTCTTGTTGGTTTCGGAACATTTGCCGTTAACCAGAAGCCCGCTCGTGAAGGTGTGAACCCCGCAACTAAGCAGAAGATTACTATTGCAGCTAAGAAGGTTGCTAAGTTCAAGGCTGGTGCTGAGCTTGCTGAGGCTGTTAACAAATAATATTTTGCACTTCAATAAAAAGGCCTCTCCACGTGGAGAGGCCTTTTATTTTGTCCTTATTCTAAAATCAGGGCTGTTTACCAATATATGCCAGGATACCTCCATCGACATAGAGGATGTGACCATTGACAGCATCAGAAGCATGGGAAGCCAAGAAGACAGCAGGACCACCCAGCTCTTCTGGTTCCAGCCAACGACCTGCAGGGGTCTTAGCACAGATGAATGAGTCGAACGGATGGCGTGAGCCATCGGGCTGGCGCTCACGAAGTGGTGCCGTCTGAGGTGTAGCGATATAACCTGGTCCTATGCCATTACACTGGATGTTATACTCGCCATACTCTGAGCAGATGTTACGTGTAAGCATTTTCAAGCCACCTTTAGCAGCAGCATAAGCGCTAACTGTCTCGCGGCCAAGTTCAGACATCATGGAGCAGATGTTGATGATTTTGCCCTCACGGCGTTCCATCATCTCTGGTAAGACAGCAGAGCTGACGATGAATGGTCCGACGAGGTCGATGTCGATGACCTGCTGGAACTCCTGACGTTTCATCTCGTGCATGGGGATACGCTTGATGATGCCGGCATTATTGACCAGGATGTCAATTTGACCTACTTCTTCATGAATCTTCTCTACGAGTGCCTTTATGGCATTCTCGTCGGTGACGTCGCAAACGTAACCTTTCACGTTTGTGATGCCGGCTTCTTTGTAGTTGTTGAGTCCACGCTCGAGAGCAGCCTCGTTAATGTCGTTGAAGATGATGTTTTTGATACCTGCAGCGACGAATGCTTTTGCAATGTTGAATCCGATACCATAGGATGCACCTGTAATCCAGGCGTTCTTTCCTTCTAATGAAAAAATATTTGCCATAGTAGTTTTGTTATTTTAAGTCTGTAATCAGTGAGAAGTCCTGGTCGCCATAGTCAAGGTTCTCGCCACCCATACCCCAGATGAAAGTATAGTTGTGAGTAGCAGCAGCAGAGTGTATGCTCCATTCAGGTGAGAGCACGGCTTGATCACCACGCATCCAGATGTGTCGTGTCTCTTCTACCTCACCCATAAAGTGGCAGACAGCTTGATCCTGAGGAACTTCAAAATAGAAATATGCCTCCATGCGGCGTGAGTGTACATGGGCAGGCATGGTATTCCATACCGAACCAGTTGCCAGTTCTGTCATACCCATTTGTAGTTGGCATGTAGGCAGAACCTGGTTGACAATCATCTTGTTGATGTTACGCTCATTGGACATCTCCAGTGACCCCATGTGTGCAACTACTGCATCAGCCTTTGTTATCTTCTTGCATGGATATTCTGCATGAGCAGTTGTTGAATTGAAATAGAATTTTGCTGGTTTGTCAGGTGACTTAGAGCAGAATACCACGTCTCTGTCGCCACGACCAATATAAAGAGCCTCTTTGAAGTCGAGTTCGAACGTCTGGTCACCCACTTTAACACATCCAGGTCCTCCAACATTGAAGATTCCCACTTCGCGACGTGTGGTAAAATAAGGGGCTTTCAGAGGGTCAATGGCTTCAAGGGTAAGGCATTCCTTGACAGGCATGGCACCTCCGACGACCATTCGGTCGTACATTGAATAGACCATGTTCACCTCGTCTTCGGCAAAAACTATCTCGATGAGGAAGTCGCGGCGAATACGCTTGGTGTCATAATTCTTGGCATCCTCAGGATGCGCAGCATAGCGGATTTCGTAATTTGTCTTCATTATAAATTGTATTTGTTTTAGATTTGTATGCAAAGATACAAAGAAAAATGGTAATAGCGAAGAATAATGACATAAAAAAAGCGTAACCGATTGCGGACGGCTACGCTCTTTTCTGTTGTCCAAGGCGGATTCGAACCACCACAAACAGAACCAAAACCTGTTGTGCTACCATTACACCATTGGACAATCATGCTTGTTAGCGGATGCAAAGGTAGTGGTTTTTTGCGCCACTACCAAATTTTTACCGCTAATTTTTATTTTACGATAAGCAAATAGTAATTCTTCTTGCCTTTTTGGGCTAACAGATACTTACCGTCAATCAGGTCGTCTGTTGTTATGGGACGATTCTGGTCGGTTAGTTTTTCTTTGTTCAGACTAACACCTCCACCTTGTACCATCTTTCGCATTTCACCCTTGGATGGGAAGACAGGAGCTACCGTGGTCAGCAGTTCAATGGCTGGCTGTCCCAACTGGTCTTTGCTGATTTCGAATTGTGGCACACCATCGAAAACGTCGAGGAATGTTTGTTCATCAAGTTTCTCCAGGCCTTCTTTTGTGGATTTGCCAAAGAGAATGCTGCTTGCCTCAATGGCAGTGTCGAGTGCTTCCTGTGAGTGTACCATTACGGTTACTTCCTCAGCCAAGCGCTTTTGTAACACGCGGCGACCAGGATCTTGCTTGTGTTCTTCGACCAACGCATCGATAACATCTTTCTCTAATGACGTGAAAATCTTGATGTAGCGTTCTGCATCCTCGTCGCTGACATTCAGCCAGAACTGGTAGAATTTATATGGTGTGGTACGAACGGGGTCGAGCCAGATATTGCCGGATTCTGTCTTTCCAAACTTCTTACCGTCACTCTTAGTAATGAGTGGGCATGTCAGTGCAAAGGTCTCAACATCGTTACCGAGTGTGCGACGGATCAGTTCTGTACCAGTAGTCATGTTACCCCACTGGTCGTTACCTCCCAGTTGAAGTTTGACACCCTTATGCTGGTAGAGATAAAGGAAGTCATATCCCTGCAGCAACTGATAGGTAAACTCGGTGAATGACAAACCGTCGCGGGCTGTTCCGTTGAGACGTTGCTGTACTGACTCCTTGGCCATCATGTAGTTGACAGTGATGTGTTTACCAACTTCGCGTGCAAAGTCGAGGAAGGTAAAATCTTTCATCCAGTCATAGTTGTTAACCATTTCAGCTGCGTTGGCCTCTTTTGAGTCGAAGTCAAGGAACTTTGCTACTTGGCGTTTGATGCACTCCTGGTTATGACGTAGTGTCTCGTCATTCAGAAGGTTACGCTCTTGACTTTTGCCAGAGGGATCGCCAATCATGCCCGTGGCTCCTCCAACGAGAATGATAGGTTTGTGACCACAGCGCTGCAGATGACGTAGCATCATGATACCACACAGGTGGCCGATATGTAGTGAGTCGGCAGTAGGGTCGGTTCCCAGATATGCCGTAACCATTTCTTTTTGTAATAGCTCTTCTGTGCCTGGCATTATTTGTGCCAGCATGCCACGCCATTTAAGTTCTTCAACAAAATTCTTCATCATATATCTATTGTTTTATTCTTTGTTTTTATTTCTCATTTATGGCACGGGGTCATAACCGGAGCCTCCCCATGGGTTGCATCGCAATATACGCCAGACGGCCAGTGCCACGCCCTTGAAAGGTCCATGCTTGCGTATTGCCTGTTTTGCATATTCGCTACATGTTGGTGTGAAACGGCATGCAGGTGGTGTATAGGGTGATATGCATGTCTGGTAAAAGACAATAGGCAGGCACAACAGCCATGTTAGTGCTTTTGACAGCCATTGGAGAATTTTCTTCATAGTTTCTCTGCCACACGTTGTAACAATGACTTCATGCAATGTTCAATGTCTGAGGAGGGGAAGAGTTGGTCAGACTGCCAGATGAAAGCCATGCAGACCGTTGTCTCTGGTTTCTGTATCAAGACGTCCAACAGCAGTTCTTTGTTCTGCCTGTAGGTCTCACGTATCTGTCTTTTTATGCGGTTTCGCTTGACAGCTCGTTTGAAATGTCTTTTTGACACGCTGACCATTATTTGTGCTTGAGAGTTGTCATCACTCTCGCGCGCACGTATCATATATACTATACGCAAGGGGAATGCTGTGAGGGAACGGCTGTTGCCTCCGTTGAAGAGCGTGTCAATCAATTTCTTGCTTTTTATACGCTCTTGACCGCCAAGCGTGTGAATAGCTGACATTAGCTTAGTCTTCTTGCTCCAACAGGAAGTGTTGCAGGGCACCCGTCATTGAGGGATATTTCTCACTGGGTGCTTCCAGGTTAAGACGCAGGCCAGCATCTGTCACTGCCTTGGCTGTTGCTGGGCCGAAGGTGGCAATGGCAATATTGTCCTGTTTGAAATCAGGGAAGTTCTTCAGCAGTGACTCAATGCCTGAAGGGCTGAAGAAGATAAGCATATCATAGTCGAAATTCTTGATTTCTTCCTCTGTGAAATCGTTGCTTACAGTGCGGTACATGACGCATTCCTGATGTTGCAGTTTCTTTGCGTCCATCATCAGTTTCACGCTGTCGTTATGTACATCGCTCATAGGAACAAGATATTTCTCCTGTTTGTGTTTGATCATCAATGGTAGAAGATCGTCTATCTTACCTGTACTTCCGAAGAATACTTTGCGTTTACGGTATTGCACATATTTCTGGATATATAATGCAATAGTTTCAGTAACACAGAAGTACTTCATGTCCTCAGGAATGTTTACACGCAGTTCCTTTGAGAGTGTAAAGAAGTGGTCAATGGCATGACGTGAGGTGAATACGATAGCAGAATAGTCAAGGATGTTCACTTTCTGCTGACGAAACTCCTTCGCCGTCACTCCCTCAACCTTGATGAAAGGACGGAAGACCATTTCTACATCAAATCGCGACGCGATGTCGTAATAAGGTGATTTCTCGCTCGATGGTTTCGGTTGCGATACCAGAATCTTCTTAATCATTGTGTTAATCTAATAGTTTATCTTATAAAAGTTGCCTGTCAGCACCAATAAGCTCCAGAATACGGCTATCGGTATGATTTCGAGGGTGCAAAGGTACAAAATGTTTTGCAAAATACCGCCAAATCGGCGAAAAAAGATGACATAACATTTATAAAATGTCAAAATCTTGGTGAAAACAAGTACAATTGTAAAGTATAGTATTACATTTTGTGTGGACAAATTGAAAAATACCATCAGCAAAACTAATGGGAATAGTGCTACACCTTCCAAAGAGGTAATGAGTAATAAAGTTTTCTGCCACAATATATTTCGTTTGTTGTCGAAAAACACATTGTTAACTATGCTGTAAAGCAATGAGCGAACGGCAAAATAGCCGATGAACATCAAAAAATAGATGCCTATCAGCATGTAGTCGGACTCTAAGATAAAGGTCTCCCCAATGAACTTCTGCGTGTAGTCAAACTGTAGGATAGCCATTAGAAGGCAAGTCTGTGCCAGCAGGAAGAACTGTGCGCGTAATTCTGTGCTGGTTTCTGGCATGAACGTGTCATCTGTTCGTGGTACGTAGAAGAAACCTTTTAACTGGTGGAAGAAGAAACGATGGGTGCTGCCCAGTAACAACAGTGTCAGTACAAAGGAGGCAAGCAGCAACGATGTCATGGCATTGTCGGTGCGTAGCGTATAAGGCACTGGGTCACCTGGCATGCCGTACAGGGTTGCAGTACGGTCGGCAGGATCCAGACTCTTGGCGAAGAATGTCTTTTCGTAATAGATAGGAATATCGACCTCTGTCAGTTTTACGCCTTTTCCGTGACCGGGCAGATGGAGCGTGTCGGGTTGTGAACTGTAACGTATCTCTGCTGGTTGGAAGGTGGCCTGGATGGCTGAGTCTTGTTGGGCAGGTGTGGCATCACGTGGTAGTGTTCGCAGCACTTGATAAGGTGTGCGAGGAGTGGTGTGTCTGACCACAGAGTCAGTAACAATTGTTGTACTGCTCTCTATGGTCGGTTCTACGTGTGTGATGGAGTCCTGCGGAATCATGATTATGAAAGTCCAAATGCCTTTTTGATGTCTTCTACCCTGTCGAGTTTCTCCCAGGTGAACAGTTCTACGTCGATGGTCTTGGTTTCATGATAACGGCTTGTAAAGGTTTTGCTGACCACCTCACACTTACGTCCCATGTGGCCGTAGGCTGCTGTTTCCAGATACATGGGTTGTCTGAGCTTGAGTGAACGCTCGATGGCTTTTGGACGCAGGTCAAACAACTGAGCAATGCGTTGTGCTATCTCACCGTCGCTCATGTTTACGTGCTTTCGTCCATAGGTGTTGACATAGATGTTCATGGGCTCTGCCACACCGATGGCATAGCTTATCTGCACCAGCATCTCGTCGCTTATGCCTGCTGCCACCATGTTCTTGGCAATGTGGCGTGCAGCATAGGCAGCAGAACGGTCAACCTTCGAGGAGTCCTTACCAGAGAATGCTCCTCCGCCATGTGCACCTTTGCCGCCATAGGTATCGACAATGATTTTACGACCAGTCAGTCCGGTATCTCCATGAGGACCGCCAATGACGAATTTCCCTGTGGGGTTTACAAAATACTTAATGTCATTACCAAACAAATGGAGCACTTTCTCTGAGTGTATCTGCTGTTTCACACGAGGAATGAGGATATTGATGACGTCTTCCCTGATTTTAGAAAGCATGCGTTCGTCGTCAGTGTCGAATTCGTCGTGTTGGGTTGATACTACGATAGTGTCTATACGTTCGGGTATGCCTTCATCACTGTATTGTATGGTAACTTGACTCTTGGCGTCTGGACGAAGGTAGGTCATTACTTTTCCTTCTTTGCGGATGTCTGCTAAAGTACGCATAATAAGGTGTGCTAAGTCCAGACTGACAGGCATCAGGCTTTCTGTTTCATTAGTGGCATAACCAAACATCATGCCTTGGTCTCCTGCACCTTGGTTGTCGTCATCTTCTCTGTCAACACCACGGTTGATGTCTTCGCTTTGTTCGTGAATAGCGGTCAGTATGCCGCAGGAGTTGCCGTCGAACTGATACTCTGCTTTGGTATAGCCTATTTTCTTGATGGTGTTACGAGCTATGGTCTGTAGGTCAATATACACCTCGCTCCGTACCTCACCCATGATAACTACTTGACCTGTTGTGACAAATGACTCACAAGCCACACGGGCATGTTCGTCGTATGCCAGGAACTGGTCAAGGATGGCGTCACTTATCTGATCGGCCACTTTATCGGGGTGGCCTTCTGAAACTGATTCTGAAGAGAAAAAATATGACATGTTTATTTTCTGTTTTTTATTTGACTATTTACTAATTAAGATGCAAAGGTACGTACTTTTTGGGACATGACAAAAAAAACGGCCTGCTTCTTGTGAAACAGACCGTTTTTTATGATGAAAAATCAGATTTCCTTACTCTGCTGGCAGCATGATAATTTCTGCACGGTTACCAGCTTTGAGCAACTCACGTACAAAGGCGCAGATGCTCTCAGGTGTCTGAGCCTGTACCACGGCCTTGAAGTCGCTGTGCATGTCAACATTGTGGAAACGCCAGTCGTTGACGATATTGTTCCAGTAACTATTGGTCTTTGCCTGATCGTCAATATCCTTGAGCATATACTCTTTCACTTTTGCCAACATATCAGCATCACATACCTTGGTAAGTTCGGTTACTTCGTCGCGAAGAATCTGAATAGCTACGTCGCTCTTTTCTGGCTTCATGGGGCAGTAAGCAATCAGTTGTGCATTGCTCTCGAAATCGTTGATCTCGGTGCTACCCATTGCTGCTACGGTGTAGGCTGCGCTGGCATCTTCACGTATCTTCTTGAGGTAAATCATCTGCAGCACTTGGCTGGCGATGCTTGCCTTTACGCTGTTCTCCAGAGTGTAAGGTATTTGCTTGCTGTACCATGCCATGACGGCGATAGCCTTTGGCGTCTCAGCCTTATGCTTGAAGTTATTGACGACAACACCAGTGAAGTCAGTACTTACGTCTGGAGTCTTGGTCACCTTCTTCTTTGCAGGCAGTGAGGCAATGTACTGCTCAATGAGAGGACGAATGGTTGCCTCGTCGAAGTTACCAATGATGTTAAAGGTATAGGCTGCTGCATTAGACGTTACTTCCTTGGCCATTGCCAGGATGCGGTCGTAGTTCACGTTCTGCAGGTCGTCCATAACCATAGGCATCATGCGTGGGTTCTTGCAACTCAGCGTAGCTTGCAGAGAGTCACTGAATACAACCTCAGGATTCAAGGCACGGTTCTTCAGCTCGATACCAGTTGTCTGAATCAGATTGTCAAATGACTTCTGGTCCTTGTTGATGTTTGTAAATGTCAAGTACAGCAGTTGAAGCATGGCTTCTACGTCATTAGGAGTTGATGAGCCACGTACATACTGACGGTTAGTACCCAGCGACAGTGACATGCTGGCAATCTTACCTGCCATGGCTTTCTCCAGTTCTGTGTGGGAGAAGTTGCCCAGTCCGCTGGCTTCAATCACGTCATCGAACATCTTGATGTTAGCAAAGTCCTGAGCACCAAAGAGGGCAGAACCGCCAAAACCTTCACCAGAAAGGATAACCTGGTCGGCTTTCAGGTCGGTTTTCTTCAGAATGACTGTTGCACCATTCGAAAGCGTCAACTCTGTATAGTCGAACTTGGTGTTCTTCACTTCCTTCTTAATAGAACCCTTCTTAGGCATCTGTGCCATAAGAGGTTCGTCCTTCACGTTATCTACATAAGCCTCGATAGTTGCTGCACGTGCATCGTCAATTGCTTTCTTGAAGCCTTCAGCTGTAGGATAGACAGCATTGTCCTTCTCTGTATTGAAGTTCAGTACAACAATATTCTTGTTTTCCTGAGGAATGAGTTCCTTGATGACCATGTTGATGTAATCCACGGGAATCATAGGAACAACCTGCTTCATAGTTGTATAAGTGTAGTCAATCGACGGGTATGGTTCGTTTGCGAGGAAGTTCTGCACATACTGATTAACAAACTGACGGTTGTAACGCTTATCCTTGTTTGAGTATTGCTTTTCCAGGTTGCTGATATAGTTAGCCTTGTAACGGGCATACTCGGTAGCGGTGAAACCAAATTCTGCAGCGCGGCGAGCCTCAATGAAAGCAGCAGTGAAAGCAGCCTCTGTCTGTCCATCCTTTGGTATGATGTCCAGTTCGAAGGCATCCTTCGTCTTGGCAAAGATGTAATTACCATCACCGGCACTGGCCTGCAGGAATGGGCACTCAGGCTTCTCGGACATCTCCTTCAGACGGTCATTCAGCATGCTGATGGCTGCATTCTTCATGAAGCCTGTCATCATATATGCGATGCTATTTTTCAGAGTGTCGGGGAATACGTCGTGCTTGAACATCAACATTACCATATTGTACTGCATCTCCTTGTCCTTGTCGATGACAAATATTGGCTCGTCATTGTCTGGAACAGGAACATCCTCAACCAAAGCACGGTTTTCGGGCAGTACGATGTCGCTGAACATCTCCTTAATCTTTGCCTCTACCTTGTCAACGTCAACGTCACCGACAATGATGAGACCTTGGTTGTCTGGGCGATACCACTTCTCGTAGTAGTCACGAAGGAACTGAGGTTCGAAGTTGTCGATAATCTCCATCAGACCGATAGGCATGCGGTGACCATACTTACAGTCAGGATATAACTGAGGCAGATCACGCTCAAACATACGCTGAGAAGCAGAGGTGCGAAGACGCCACTCCTCGTGGATGACACCACGTTCCTTTTCAATCTCTTCCTTCTCTAACAGCAAACCGTCTGCCCAGTCGTAAAGAATAAGCAGGCACGAGTCGATGATGCTTTCGCGTGTGGTTGGTACGTTAGAAATATTATACACTGTTTGGTCTATTGAGGTATAGGCATTCAGGTCTTGTCCAAACTTGATACCTACGCTCTCGCACCAGCGTAACAACTCGTTACCCTTGAAGTGCTTTGAACCATTGAAGGCCATGTGCTCCAGGAAGTGTGCCAGACCACGCTGGTCGTCATTCTCCTGAAGTGAACCTACTCGTTGTGCAATGTAGAATTCTGCACGGTTCTCTGGCCAGTTGTTGTGACGGATGTAGTAAGTCAGGCCATTGGCCAGCTTTCCTTTACGTACTGCTTCGTCAGCAGGAATCGTCGGTAGCTCCTGAGCCATCAA
>JAFPED010000076.1 GCA_017423565.1 Prevotella sp.
CAGTACTTACGTGCTGTAGCATAGTCCTGCTTGCTAAGAGCCTCCTGACCAGCATTAACTAGTTGGAAGCGTGCAGCGGTCCAAAGGCGCTGAGCATTCTTCTCTGCGAACTTTGGATTAATCTTTCCCTTGGCATTGGGCTGCTGGTCGTACTTATCGCACTCCATGGCGTTAGCCACAGCGTTATAGGCTGCCTCGGCCATAGCTGCTTCATCGACAGGGTCATTCTTGCCAAGCGTCTGGTTGGTCAGACGAATTTTATCCTGTTCGTCAAAGATATCCATAGCTAACTCTACGAGTTTGTTATAAGCCTTGGCCTTCTCTTCGTTATTAGCCAGTTGGGCAAGGTTCGTCTTCAGCAGATTTTCTGCGTCAGCATAGGTTTTTGCCTTGAGGATAGCCTTCAGGGCATCGGAATCACCGGCAAACGTCGCAGCTGTTGCTACGAGGAACATTGCCATCAACATAATCTTTTTCATAAGCATTTAATTGATTGGTTTGACATTTATATGACTTAATTCGTAATCAATGGTTTAATTTTCTGATGACTCTTCTGTGGTTTCCTCCACATCGTCGTACTCTGTTTCGTCCTGTGAAGTAGCAACCTTGCAAACACTGGCAATGCTGTCGTTCTTCTTGGTGAGGTTAATAAGGCGAACACCCTGAGTGGTACGACCCATAACACGGACATCGGCTACCTTCAGACGAATGAGTATGCCCGACTTGTTAATAATCATCAGGTCGTTCTCGTCGGTTACCACCTTGATGGATACCAAATGACCGGTCTTCTCGGTGATGGCCAGTGTCTTGACACCCTTGGTACCACGACTGGTCTTTCGATAAACATCAATACCACCTTCCACAACACGGGTACGCTTTCCATATCCATTCTCTGAAACTACCATAACAGTTTCTTGTTCTGGATCGTTCACACATACCATACCTATTACTTCATCATCGTCACCATCAAGACGCATACCGATGACACCTGTTGACACTCGGCCCATTGGTCGGATTTCCGACTCCTCGAAACGAACAGCTCGTCCATTACGGTTTGCCAGCAGTATCTCGTTATGGCCATTGGTCAGTCGTACGCCAACCACCTGGTCACCCTCATTAATATTGATAGCAATGACACCATTGATACGTGGACGTGAGTATGCCTCCAGACATGTCTTCTTAACAATACCCTTCTTGGTAGCGAAGACAACATAGTGAGAATTTAGGAACTCTGGGTCGTCGAACTTATTGATACGCAAAACAGCATTAATGGCATCGTCAGACTCTATGTTGAGGAGGTTCTGAATAGCCCTACCCTTAGAGTTCTTGTCACCCTCAGGAATCTCGTAGCACTTCTGCCAATAACAGCGTCCCTTCTGGGTGAAGAACAGTAGCGTGTTGTGCATAGTGGCTGGATAGATATATTCCGTGAAGTCGTTGTCACGGTGGCGTGCTGCCTTCGATCCAACTCCTCCTCTGCCCTGCTCGTGGAAGTCAGCCAGTGGTGTGCGCTTGATATAACCCATGTGCGAGATAGTAATAACCACAGGATCATTGGGATAGAAGTCTTCAGCATTGAACTCATGGTCGAAGGGGATAATCTCCGTCTTACGCTCATCGCCATACTGCTCCTTTACTTCCTGCAGCTCCTTCTTCATCACCTCTTTACAACGCTCAGGGTTATCGAGTATTTCCTGCAACTCTGCAATGAGTTTCATGAGATCGTCATACTCCTGATGCAGCTGATCAACACGCAGACCAGTAAGCTGTGACAGACGCATGTCAACGATTGCCTTCGACTGCAGTTCATCCAGTTCGAAACGCTGTTCGAGGTTACGCTGTGCATCGGTTGGAGTCTTACTGTTTCTAATAATATGTACCACCTCGTCAATATTGTTGACCGCAATGATCAAACCCTCGAGAATGTGAGCACGCTCCTGAGCCTTACGCAGGTCAAACTGGGTGCGACGAATAGTAACATCGTGACGATGCTCAACAAAGTACTTCACACATTCCTTGAGCGTCAACAAGCGAGGACGTCCTTTTACCAGTGCAATGTTATTCACTGAGAATGAGCTCTGTAGAGCTGTCATCTTGAATAATTTATTCAGAAGCACATTGGCATTGGCATCGCGTTTTACATCAACGACGATACGCATGCCCTGACGGCCAGACTCGTCGTTCACATTAGCCACGCCCTCCACTTTGTGTTGGTTTGCCAAGTCGGCAATATAAGAAACGAGGTCTGCCTTATTAACACCATAGGGAATCTCAGTAACCACAATTTTGTCGTGGGTATCACCAGTCTCTATCTCAGCCTTAGCACGCATGACTATACGTCCACGACCGGTCTCGTATGCATCCTTGACTCCCTGCAGTCCATAAATATAGGCACCAGTTGGGAAGTCAGGTCCAGGAATATATTGCATCAGTCCCTCAGTGTCAATGTCTGGGTTGTCAATATAGGCACAGCAACCGTCAATCACCTCTCCGAGGTTGTGTGTAGGCATGTTCGTTGCCATACCCACGGCAATACCATTACCGCCATTGACCAGAAGGTTAGGAATCTTTGTCGGCATGACGGTAGGCTCCTGCAAGGAGTCATCGAAGTTGTTGGTCATATCGACCGTATCCTTCTCGAGGTCATCCATGATGTGCTCACCCATCTTCGACAGTCGGCACTCAGTATAACGCATGGCGGCAGGCGAGTCACCATCAACGCTACCAAAGTTTCCTTGTCCGTCAACAAGCGTGTAACGCAGGTTCCAGTCCTGAGCCATACGCACCAAAGCACCATAAACAGACGAGTCGCCATGTGGGTGGTACTTACCAAGTACCTCACCTACTACACGCGCACATTTCTTGTATGGCTGAGTGGAGACGTTATTGATATTCTTCATACCGAAGAGAATACGTCGATGAACGGGTTTGAAGCCATCGCGCACATCAGGAAGTGCACGAGCCACGATAACCGACATCGAATAGTCGATATAGGATGACTTCATCTCCTCTTCGATGTTAATTTTAATAATTCTGTCGTTGTCGAATGTTTGATCCATTTTTGTTGTACTTTTATTCTCTTAATTTCATTGATTTTCCATTTAAGGGCATTTTTAAGCCCTCTGAGCGTTTTTTAATAAACTTTGCAAAGGTATAAAAAAGTTTGAATAGCGCAAAATCTTTTAGTTGTTTTTAGGAAAATGGATGTTAAAATGGTTTTCAGACTGACACATCGCATTATTCTTCACCATATCCTAAGGCTTTTTCCACCTGTTGGGCTATTTGCTGCATGCCCAAGACGTTAGGATGTCCACACTGCTTGTCTATGTTTTCCAACCTGATAACTGGCACCTGATAATGCTGACAGACAGTAAGTACCGACTCATTGATGTCGGACGAAAGAATATCATTTAAGATAAAGTACAACTTCACATTGGGATAATGGTCGATGAGTTGGCATAACAGATAGGCCATGGCAGGACGGAATTTATAGAGGTCTTCACGTGTCCAGTCTGCATACTTGTATTCTCCGATAGGGGCATGAGCCCACTCGTCGTTGGTAGCGCCAAAGACAAGAATGATATCTGGAGAGCCAAGGTTAGTCAGTCGGGTACAGAATGAACGGTCACTGTAGTCGGCCTGATCGTAACCTGTATGACAAATGGTTGCTCCTGAAAACGAGTTGTTAACGCATAGGCGCATGCCAGTGTCGCGCAGAAGCTGGTGCCACCATGTCTGACGGACGTTTCTCACATCGGTGCAGTCCCACTCATGGTTCCAATACCAAACGGCATTGGTGTCAGGTGTAAGATATCCCTCGAATGTACTATAACTGTCACCAAGAATGGATAGGCGTGGTGCATTGCTGTTGAAGGACGGACGCTGTGCACAAGCTGTGAGTGCGCAAAAGACAATAAGCAGCAAGAGGCAGGAACGATGTTTCATGAATAATAGTTTTTAGTTTTAGCGGATTCAACAAAAATGCCCATCAGACAATGCTAATGGGCTTAATTACTTTGCGGTGCGTACGAGACTCGAACTCGTGACCTCCTGCGTGACAGGCAGGCATTCTAACCAACTGAACTAACGCACCTTTTTAAATAATGCTTTTACTTTTGACCTTAACCTTTCAGTGCGGTGCGTACGAGACTCGAACTCGTGACCTCCTGCGTGACAGGCAGGCATTCTAACCAACTGAACTAACGCACCCTGATTGGTATGTCTTTTGTTTTGCGGATGCAAAGGTAGATAATATTTTCGAATATACAAAACTTTTTTCCGAAAATCTTAAAAAAAAGTTTGCATCAGCACTGCTTCGTGGTATTCATTGCCCGTAGAGAGCCAGTGACGAAGGGTATTTTCGATGTTGAAATTCTCCTTACGAAACAGGTTAATTGCTGGGTGGTTATCGGCATCGATGATGGCATAAAGCTGATGAAGATGGAGTATTTGGTCAGCATAACGGCATATTTCACGTATGGCTGCTGTAGCATAACCCTGACGGCGACTGCTCTCCTCAATGACAATGCCTACCTCAGCGCGCAGGTGCCGTGGGTCGAAGTTCACCAGGTCGATAATGCCCACCACCTGGTGATTTTCGTCCTCAATCATCAGGCGTAGCTGTCGGTCGGCATAGATGTCGCTACTGCTATTGGCAATGTAGTCACGCAGCACGTAGCGTGAATAAGGAACATTGGTGGTACCGACGCGCCATAATGCATCATCGTTTTCGATGCGATAGAGCAAGTCGAGGTCTTCAGGCTCTAAGGCTCTGAGCGAAATCTTTGGTATTGTAGTCATTTGTAGATATGAAGAAAGTGTAAGTAATGTTTGATAAAGAAGATAAGCATCGCCTTATAGAAGACATAGGCATAGCGGAAACTTGTCTTGATAGTGCTGCGCCCTTTGTAATGAACAATATCGACTGGCAGGTACCAGTTCTCATAACCATGGCGAAGCAATTGATAAGACAGGTCGATGTCCTCTCCATACATGAAGTAGTCCTCGTCGAGCATGCCCACACGCATCAATGCCTCACGTCTAAGGAAGCAAAAGGCACCGCTGACCACCTCTATTTGTGCCGGCTCGTCCCACGACAGCCAACTCATATAGTAGCGACGACTATATCCGAAATATTTGCAGAGTGCAATCCATGGTGTGGGAACTGCCCTGCGCGACTCTGGTGCCACAGTACCGTCTTCATTATGCATGCGCACGCCAATGGCTCCTGTCTTTGGATGTTCATCGGCAAAGGCGATGCAACGGTGCAGCACATCTGGGCCGATGGTAGTGTCAGGGTTCAGCAACAGTACATATTCGCCTTTGGCTTGACGAATGGCTACGTTATTGGCTTTCGAGAAACCCAGATTCTGCGTGTTGGCTATATATATAACCTCAGGGAAACGCTCTTTCAGGTATTCCACAGAACCGTCGGTCGAAGCATTATCGACAAGGAATATCTCCATATCGATGCCTTGTGCTGCCGCATAAACGGACTGCAGGCATTTCTCTACGTAGTGCTTGACGTTGTAATTGACAATAACGATGGAAAGTTTCATGCCTGCTGCTCCTCCTTTCTGTCCTCGATGGCGTCTTCTTCTGGTGTCACGTCGTCAACACACCTTTGCATGGTGGGATAGACAAACGGCATAGCCAATAGTGAAATGATGGCCAGATAGGCATATGTAGTTTGGTGATACATATAATATAATAATGTGTTGGTTAGCATAGGTGCCAACAACAGCAGCAGCCGTACCATTCCCCAGCGTTGTAGTGCAACAGTCTTAAAGGTAAACAGATCGGCTTGTATCTTCTTGAAGCGGAAGAGACGCAGTGACAGATAGACGCCCAGTGGCGTAAGAATCTCCATGGCGCAGCGCCAGAAGAACTCTGCATTGGCATTTCCCTGCCACAGGCCTGTGGGCAACGTCTCGCTTTCGAAAATGGCAACTGCTGCAAGTGCTATCACAATGAATGCCCAGCATGTTGTCATCAATATGTTTCTTACCTGTTTCATGTTCAGTGTTTCATTTGTTGATTTCAAAAGGCGTACGATTCAGGATGGAACGTCCCAGTGTCACCTCGTCAGCATATTCCAGCTCGTCGCCTACGGAAATGCCACGTGCAATGACGCTCAGACGTACATCGTACGGAGCCAGTTTTCGTGAGATATAGAAATTAGTAGTGTCACCCTCCATAGTAGGACTAAGGGCAAGGATAACTTCTTTAATACCTCCCTCAGACACACGGCTGATGAGTGACTGTATTTCCAAATCGCCCGGCCCCATGTCTTCCATAGGCGAGATGATGCCTCCTAAGACATGATAGACTCCTTTATACTGGGCAGTGTTCTCTATGGCCATGACATCGCGGATGTTTTCCACTACACACACTGTAGTATGGTCGCGCCCCTGGTCGGCACATATAGGACACAGGTCAGTGTCGCTGATGTTATGGCAGATGTGACAATGGTGAATTTCCTGTCGCATGGTAGTCAGTGCACTGGCAAAGCGCTCTACCTCTGAGGGTTCCTGACGAAGCAGGAAGAGCACCAGCCGTAATGCTGTCTTACGTCCTATGCCTGGCAGTGTGGCAAATGCCTCTACGGCCTTTTCCAACAGTTGTGACGGGTATTGTTGCTGTATCATTTCGCTATCTCACTAAGTTCTAACCATCGCATGGATTTCTCGTCGAGTTCTTCCTTCAGTATAGGAAGGCGCTTACTCTTCGCCACCAGTTCATCCACGCTTAACGTACCACTGCAGAGGGCTTCTTCCAATTCTTGCTGTTCTGCCTCGAGCATGGCGATGTCGTTCTCCAATTGTTCATATTCACGTTTCTCCTTGAACGTCAGCTTGCGTGGTTTGTCATGAGGCTGCGACGTTGGAGTCTGTTGGGGTTTCTGAGCCTTTTGGACGTTCTGCGACGGTTGGGGCTGCTGGGACTGCCACTCTCTGTATTGGGTGTAGTTGCCAGGAAAGTCCTTGATGTCACCCTGACCACGGAAGACGAGCAGGTGATCAACCACCTTGTCCATGAAGTAACGGTCATGAGATACCACGATGACGCAACCAGGAAAGTCCTGTAGGTACTCCTCCAGAATCTGCAGCGTTATAATGTCCAGGTCGTTTGTCGGCTCGTCGAGTACCAGGAAATTAGGGTTTTTCATTAATACCGAGCACAGATAGAGTTTTCTTCGCTCTCCCCCACTCAACTTATATACGTAGTTATGCTGCTGCTCAGGTGTAAAGAGGAAATACTGCAACAGTTGCGAAGCAGTCATTTTTCTGCCACCCATGTCAATGTAGTCGGCTATGTCGGTAATAATGTCTATCACCTTCTTGTTCTCGTCGAACTGTAGGCCTTCCTGTGAGAAATATCCAAAGCGTACCGTCTCTCCTACGACGATGCGTCCTTCGTCAGGCTGTATGATACCAAGCAGTAGTTTGATGAAAGTTGATTTTCCTGTGCCATTGTTTCCTACAATACCCATTTTCTCGAAACGGGCGAAGTTATAGTAGAAATCTTTTAGCAACACCCGTTCGCCATAAGCCTTCGAGATGTACTGACACTCGAAAATCTTGCTACCAATATAGACGTTCGACGCTTTCAGACGGAGCTGACGTTCGTCTATTCGCTGCTTGGCAATCTTCTCCAGTTCATAAAATGCCTCCTCTCTGTAACGGGCTTTATGTCCACGTGCCTGTGGCATGCGTCTCATCCATTCCAGTTCTGTACGGTAGAGGTTATTGGCACGAGCAATCTCTGCCCTGCGTGCATCGACACGCTCCTGACGTTTCTCTAAGTAGTACGCATAGTTGCCTTTATAAGCATAGATGCGCTGGTCGTCCAGTTCAAGAATGCTGTTGCACACACGGTCCAGGAAGAAACGGTCGTGCGTCACCATGAGTAGCGTTTTATTGCCACGTTGTAGAAAACCCTCTAACCATTCTATCATCTCCAGGTCGAGATGGTTGGTGGGCTCGTCAAGTATAAACAGATCGGGCTCTGAAATAAGCACATTTGCCAGTGCCACCCGTTTCTGCTGACCACCACTGAGCTGTCCCATGGGCTGATGAAGGTCGGTTATCTTCAGTTGCGTCAGTATCTGCTTGGCTTTGAGCACCTTTTCTGGATCGCCATGATGATTGAAACATGCGTCCAGCACCGACTCGTTGGCATTGAACTTGGGTTCCTGTTCCAGAATGCCTACCTTTAAGTCGCGTCTGAACACGATGTTACCATCGTCGTAGCCCTCGCGACCTGCCAGTATGGACAGCAAGGTAGATTTTCCTGTACCATTCTTGGCTATCAGTCCCACTCGTTGCCCCTCACCAATGGAGAAACTGATGTCTTCAAATAGAAGCAAGGCACCAAATGTTTTTGTCAGATGTTGGACGTCTAAATAGGGATTCACGGCAATTGATGTTTATATACTTGAGAAATGTTTGTTTACAAGTCGCGGTTAATGCTTTCAATGTAGTCGAGCAGTTCGTCGCGCCCCTGTTTGTTCTGCGCACTGGTTACGAAAAGCGGAGGCAACTCTTCCCACGTCTCCAACAACACCTTCTTATATGCTTCGATGTTTGTCTTCACCTTCGATGCCGACAGTTTGTCTGCCTTGGTAAAGACGATGGAGAAAGGTATCGACGACTCTCCCAGCCACTGATAGAACTCAAGGTCTATCTTCTGTGGCTGTAGCCTGACGTCTGCCAGGACAAAGACATTAACCAGCTGATGACGCTGAAGAATATAGCCACGTATCATCTGGTCCAGACGTTGAATCTCCTTCTTGGAACGTTGGGCATATCCATAGCCAGGCAAGTCAACCAGATACCACTCATTGTTTATAATGAAGTGGTTGATGAGCAGCGTCTTGCCAGGAGTGGCAGATGTCTTGGCCAATCCCTTGTGGTTTGTCAACATATTGATAAGACTCGACTTGCCCACATTCGAACGCCCTATAAAGGCATATTCAGGCTTCGTGTCTTGCGGACACATGGAAACCATAGGGGCAGAAACCACAAATTCAGCTTTCTTAATATCCATATTCGTTGTCAATTTGAGTGCAAAGGTACGAATTTTTGATTAAATACCATAAAAAATTTGGCTGTTTCAGAATTTATCTGTAATTTTGCGGTCGCAAACGGACAAATCACGTTCCGTTATGCATTCAACTATTAGTGTTTTCCCACAGTTGGGAAACACATCCATCAGTTAAAAACAAGTTCAAAAACAAACACGAGCCACCGTATTTAGTGGTATGAATATGTACAAGAAAGAAGAGTTAGAATCAATGGAAATACCCCAGTTGATGGGTATTGCCGCGGAATTAGGCGTAAAGGTAAGTCCCAAGGACGAACTACAGGACGTCATCTATGCCATACTTGACAAAGCAGCCGAGGACAGCGCTGCTGGTAATGCGCCCAAACGTAAGCGTACACGCATCGCCAAGAAGGACACTAACCACGTCTATACCGTCAATGGAAACGAAGGTGAGAACCTCGACATCAAGAATAAGACCATAGCCAAACAGGAGAAGGCTCCGACACTGTTCAGCGACGAGCTTCCTGCCGCTCCCATAGAAACGTCAGAACCTGAGCCAGCGCCAGAGCCTGTCGTTGCCGAGGAGGCTCCTGCTGCTCCCGCTCCCAAGAAACGCGGACGTAAGTCGAAGGCCGAGAAGGAAGCCATGGAGGCTGCTGCCCGTGCTGCTGCCGAGGCTGAGGCGAAGGAGCAGACAGAGGAAGAGCAGGCTACAGCAGAAGAGACAGCTATCCCCTCCGTGCCAGAGGCAGAGAGCATGGATGCTCCACAAGACGACGAGGCTGCCGACCCAGAGATGCTGGAACAGCTGCAGGAGAAGATGAACCATCAGAAGGAAGCTGCCGAAGTTCCTGTTGATGCTGTTGATGCTAACGGTGTATGGGAGGGCGACCCAGGCGACGGCACAGACTTCATCACCGTCGTTGACATACCTATAGAAGATCAGGGAGCCATGCCTACGCTCGACATCTTCGACCGTCCCATGATACAGCAGCCACAGCCCAACGATATGTCTGACAACAGCTATGGAAATGGTCATGCTGCCACCGTAAAGTTTGATTTCTCCGACATCATCAGCGGCAACGGTGTACTGGAAATACTACAGGACGGCTATGGATTCCTGCGTTCCAGCGACTACAATTACCTGTCGTCACCTGATGACATCTACGTGTCACCACAGCAAATCAAGAAATATGCGCTGAAGACAGGCGACGTTGTCGATTGCATGGTACGTCCTCCTCACGACAATGAGAAATACTTTGCACTCTCAACGGTCAACACCATTAATGGTCGTCAGCCCCACGAGGTACGCGACCGCATATCGTTCGAGCACCTTACTCCACTGTTCCCAGAAGAGAAGTTCAAGCTCTGTGGCGACCCTGCCACCACCAACCCAAGCGTGCGCATCGTCGATCTCTTCTCGCCCATCGGTAAGGGACAGCGTGCACTCATCGTGGCACAGCCCAAGACGGGTAAGACTATTCTGATGAAGGATATTGCTAATGCCATAGCTGCCAACCATCCTGAGGCATACATCATGATGCTGCTCATCGACGAGCGTCCTGAAGAGGTGACCGACATGAGTCGTACGGTGAATGCCGAGGTCATTGCATCTACCTTCGACGAACCAGCCGACCGTCATGTCAAGATAGCAGGCATTGTTCTGGAGAAAGCTAAGCGCATGGTCGAATGTGGTCACGACGTCGTCATCTTCCTCGACTCCATCACGCGTCTGGCACGTGCCTACAACACGGTGGCTCCTGCCTCAGGAAAAGTACTCACTGGTGGTGTCGATGCCAATGCCCTGCAGAAGCCTAAGCGTTTCTTTGGTGCAGCACGTAACATCGAGGGCGGCGGCTCACTCACCATTATTGCCACGGCACTGGTTGATACGGGTTCGAAGATGGACGAGG
>JAFPED010000077.1 GCA_017423565.1 Prevotella sp.
AAAAAGAAAACTCGTTTTTCTTTTTCATTTTCGAACGAAAGTAAGTTCGACGTATGTCAAAGTTACGAAAATTTCGCGTAAGTGAGTAAAAAGAAAGCTATTTCTTTTTCGAGCGAGAGAAATTTATTCAAAAGTTGAGTGCAAAACAAAGAAACTTGTGCAGCATAGCAGCACAACTTCGGCAGCAATGCTGCGCAAAAGCCAGAGCAATGCAGTTGGGTTCTGAAAGCAATGCAGTTGGGCTCTGAAAGCAATGTAGTTGGCTTCTGAAAGCAATGCGGCTGGCTTGTGATAGCTAAGCAGTTGGTTTTTGAAAGTCTCATGCATGAATATAAAACCGCGACAGGCGATTGTGGCCTGTCGCGGATTATGTAGGTTTGTTTGATGTTGCTCTTTTCTTTAACAGCTATAGCGTCATCAGGTAATCGATAACTTGCAACATGCCCTCGGCAGTAAGTGTGTCGATGTGGTTGTCGTGCACGTACTGCTTTATTTGGTCCTTCTTTGTGGGGAATGCTTTCAAGACGCTCTTCATGCCCTTCACACCGTATTCTTGTCCATCCTTTGTGAAGTAATAGGTGCTTTGGTTCTTCGTCTTCCAAACGTCGAAGTTGCGGCCGTTGCCGTCGTTTTGGTTTGTACCGAAGGTGCCGTTGTACATGCCGCCGCTGATACCGGCAACGGTGCCCATGCCAAACTGGTCGCTGAGTTGCACTTTACGTGAAGGTGCTTGTGAGATGCTACCAAGAGCTCCCTTGTAACCTTCGTGGACCTTTGTGATGTGCCAGCCTACGAGCAGACGGTTACCGTCCTCGCGGTCGATGACCTCACAGAACTGCTTGTCCTTATAAATCCATCGGCTTCCACCCATATAGAGCGTGTCGATAGTTTCTGGCGAGAGCAGTTCCATAAGTTGTTCGCCCTGCATGAACATCACTTTTCGGTTTGCGACGTCGTAGTTGGCTTTGGCCACGTTCTTGGCACCATTCTTATAGAGGATGTTTGTCTTCACGAAGTCTGCATAGAAGTAGACGCGCTTTTCCTGTGCCATAGCAGTCGCACAGACAGCAAGCAGGATGACGATGAGGTATTTACGCATAGTGAATAACAGATAAAATGGTTTGACGGTGCAAAGTTACAATTTTTCTCTTATATATGAATAAGAGTCGGTTTTTATTTAACTATATTTATTTCTGTATTTGCCTTTCTTAAACGAATAATGGCGGGCAACACGCTTGGTGCTGCTCGCCATTGATATTGGTTTGAGTCTGTTAGACTATATTACTTACCAGAACCCCACTGCGGAGCATTCTTGTCTTGCCATACACGCTCAACATTCAGAGGAGCATTGCCCTTGTTGTGCTGGCTGCCCTGGCTGTTAGTGCCGAGGGTCTTGAAGCCCTGTGCTTCGTAAGCGGCCTTCTTAATCTCGTACATGATGTCAGTAACAACCGGCTCGGAGATCACGAAGCGGCGAGGAATAGCAGAAAGCTCGACATTCGGGAACTTCACGAACGGCAGCAGATTCGAGCCAACCTTCGGGTAACCCGAACGGCGTGCAGTTACATATTGGTCGTCGCACTGCTCACTGAAGTGCATGAGGAGTTGCAGATATACCTTTTCGAGCTTCTCGGCATTAGACCCGCTGAGCTTCACGTTAGGCGTAGCCAGCATGGCCTCGATCTCACCATCGACGAGGTCGATAGGCTTCTCGTTCTCGTCGTAGTTGTAGGTGGTTCCATAGTAAGGAATCTTGTTATCGCGAGCCAGAGCGTTGAATTCCTCAACAGAAGCGCGAACACCGGCCTCGTACCAGGCCTCAGCACTCTTTCCAGCGAAGGAACCACCGCTCAGCAGAGCGAACTCTGCCATGTAGAGGTTTACCTCACCAGCGCCAAGATACATCTGATAGAGAGGATTGTCGTCAGTATCCTGGATGACGTGCATGTCGATAGTGCCATCTTCTTTCTCGGTCATAGCTGTAGGTAGCTGGAAATCAACACGGCCGCGGCGCATTTCCTCTGAATAGTAGCACCATGGGTTGTAACTACGCTGGTTGTCGCCCATCTTAATCTGATAGCGGATGCCAGAATTCCAATACTCCTCGAAGTCCTCATCAGAAAGCTGGCCTGCATCGTGCTGGGTCTTCGGAGAATACTGTATGGGAAGAGCGGTATAACGTACCCAAGGCTCACCCATGCCACCCCACTCCTTGAAGTTGCCATTCTCGTCGAGTACGACGTTGGCCTTCACAGCGCTGGGGAGATCATCGAACTTATCATTGTCGATGAAGCTCTGCACAACCTTCGAATTGTAGCTGTTCTTCGCATAGATGAAACGAATGCGCGGGTCCTTGCTATCAAGCATGAACTTGAACACATTCTCAGAAGCATAGATGGTGCTCAGACCGTTGCCCGTACCATAGACATAGTCATTGTTGCCGGAAGCCCAGTCGGTAGCCTTGGCAAAGCGGAAGTCGTCGTCGATGTTAGTGATCAGACCTGCTGAGTTGCTGGCTGCCTCGTTAGCAATGGCAAGGGCCTTCTGAGGATCGTTGTTGTAGAGGCGAACAGCAATCTTCAGTTTCAGCGAATTAGCAAGCTTAGCCCACTTCGTCCAGTCGCAGCCATAAGCGGCATCCTGACGGGTGACGCCCGACAGATTGTCGGCCTTCAGCATGTTGATGTATTCGTTGAGTTCAGAAATCCAGATGTCGTAGAGTTGGTCAACGGTTTCATATTTCGGGGTTAAGATGCCCTGGTCGTCATAGTGGCAAGCCTCGGTGTAAGGAACAGAGCCATACATATCGGTGTCGAAGATGCCGAGGTAGATGGTCATGATACCTGTAGCAGCGAGATAGCCGTTGTTCTCGACCTCACCAGTTTCCTTGATGTAGTTCTGGATACGGTTACGATACTTCAGCGTGTTGATGTACTGGCTACCCTGGCCGCCAGACTCTGCCATTCCTGTGAAGTCATCAGAGAATCCACCGCCAGGAGTTCCCATCTGGTCCCAACGGGTGAAATACTGTACATTGTAGAACCATACGAGATAGTCTGTAGGCTGGAACGTATTGATGGCAGCCGTCATCAGACCTTCAGGCATCGTCTTCGTTACGTTAGCAGGATCCTGATTCAACTCTTTATAGTCATCGGCGCAGCTGATGTTCATCAAGAGCACAGCGCCCATGGCACCTGCAATGAATAATTTATTGAGTTTCATATTCTTTCTTCGTTTATAAGGTTAGAATGTAGCTTTCAGAGTGAATGTAAAGCTGGTCGTCACGCCAGCGAACTGACGGATACGGAACTCAGCTGCAGTAGTACCGGCAACAGCTTCAGGATTCTCATGGTTAGGCATTGTGTTCAGCAGGTAGCCGAGGTTGTGAGCCTGGGCAGTGAGGCTGAGGCGCTTTGCTCCAATCTTGTTAGCAATATTGCTTTCGAACTGATAGCTCAGTGAGAGATCGCGGAAAGCGATGTAGTTCAGAGTTTTGAACCAAGTGTCATTGACGACTGCCTGTCCCCAAGAGTTGTAGAAATAGTGCCAACCACCAGCGTGTACATACTCAGCGTGACCAGCAGCAACAAGCTCTGCCCAAGTTTCACCACTGCTGTACTTACCAGTACCTACGGTGTACATCGAGCCGTCGGGCTGCACAATCTGAGAACCAGTTGTTACGATACCATTAGGAATCATACCATCGTCATATTCAAATCCGTCGAAACCTGACTTGAAGTGGATACCACCATGGCCTTCACGGCCTTCAAGCGATGCCTTAGTGTAACCATAGGCATTACCATAGTGAGAGCCATAAGAAGCAACCTTACCTCCGAAACGGCCATCGAAGCTAGCACTGAGCGTCCAGTTCTTCCAACGCAACGTGGTGTTGATTGAACCGAGGAAGTCGGGAACAGAGTTACCAACCTCTTCCACGGTGCCGTTACGCTTTACCATAGGTGTGTAGTAACCGGCATTGTAGTATCTCAAGTCGAGCTCCTGCAGGCCAGAAGTTTCATCGATGAGCGGAGCGGCGTCGGTCATCAGCATACCATAGGTGCCACCCACCTTAGCAACAGAACCGATACGGTAGTTACCATAGTTGGTGTAACCCTGCAGGGTGATGTAGTCGGCGCAGAGGTCAGACAGCTCAACAATCTTAGAACTGTTCTTCGTGTATGTGAAGTTCAAATCCCACTGCCAATCCTTCGTCAAGACGGGAGTCGTGTTCAGCGCGATTTCAACACCGCTGTTCTGGATGTTACCAGCATTGATCAGAGCGTTGCCGTAACCCGATACGGAAGGAATAGAAACGGTCATGATCTGGTCGATGGTGTTTTCCTTATAGTAGGTGAAGTCGAGACCGAGGCGGTTGTCGAAGAAGCGGATGTCAGTACCAATTTCCCAAGATTTCTTGCGCTCAGGCTTCAGGTCTTGGCTGTACGTGGTGTTCGATACGGTTGTCGAGAAGGGCTTGCCAAACTGGTTGGTGTAGCTTTCCAGACCATAAGCCGAGTTGATGTAGTAGGGGCTGGTATCGTTACCTACCTCAGCATAGGATGCACGGAGTTTCCAGAAACTGAGCCACTGCGGGAGACTCTCACGGAAGGTGTTGGTAACAAGCCATGCAGCGTTGATAGAGGGATAGAAATAGCTATAGGTACCATGTCCATCGGCATAGACGAGTGACGACGACCAGTCGTTGCGGCCAGTGACATCGAGGAAAACCTGATCCTTCCAGCTCACGCCCACCTGTGCTGCGAGCGACTGGATGGTCTTCGTCTCAGAAATACCTGCAGAAGCGTTGTAACCCTCAGAGCCATTGGCGAGGAAGAACTGGTTAGGAACAATAAAGTCACCCTTAGTACTAGCACTGTTAGAAGCCCTGTAACCGTTGTAGAGCTCGTAGCGCAGGAAGCCGTTCAGATGCCAGTCTTCGTTGAGTTGCTTGTCGACCATCAGGTTGGTATTGAAGTTGGTCTGCTCCTTGCGGGTCTGCGACAAGCTGTAGCTACCGCCTTGGTTGTAGTAACCTGAGCCGGGATTCTTGCTTTCGCCCTGCATGAAGTAGTAGTTGTAGTTGGCTTCGGTCACCCACTTCAGCCAAGGAGTGAAGGCCCATGTGAGTTTCAGGTCAGGACGAACGACGGTTTCCTTCTGGTAGTACTCGTTCTCCCAGATTGACCACCATGTGCCACGTCCGATGACAAATCCCCACTCATCACCATAAGAGGTGTTGGCAAGTCCACCATGCGTACCTTTATACTTATCACGATAATACTTGGCGTCGTACATACGATCCCAGGTACCATTAACGAAGTTTTCACCGATGTTAGGCTGGGCGTTGCGCGGCTTCGAGTTAGCGAAGGTCATGCTGGCCTCGATCTCAACATTGTCGGTAATCTTATGGCTGGCCTTGGCCAAGAGGCTCAGACGACGGAAGTCGTTGTTAGGCAGCGTACCGTTGTTGTAGCGATAAGACATCGAGGTGTAGAAAGAGGTGCGGTCATTACCACCTGACACGGCGATGTTCGTATTGGTTGAGAAACCAGTGTCATAAGCATCCTTGAAGTTGTTAGCATAAGCACCAGGTGTGTGGAGCTTTCCATCGTACATCTCCATCAGGCCATCCTTGGCATTTGCCTTGATGAAGTCGAAGGAAGGACCAAAGGCGGTACCCATTTCTCCATAGCTGCTCAGCACCTTGTAGGAGGGATATCCATCGCCATTGAGCCAGTAGAGGTCGTTCTGCAGGAATCCGCTCTTGGGGTTCGAAGCATAGAAGAAGCTCTCTGCAAACTCATTCTGCAGGTCGGGCTGATGAGTAACCTTGTCGAAACCAAAGGTCTGCGAGAAGTCGATACCCAGACCGCGCTTGCCCTTACCACTCTTGGTAGTGATGACGACAGCACCGTTCAGACCGCGAGAACCGTAAAGGGCGGTAGCGGCAGCACCTTTCAGCACTGATACTGTCTCGAAGTCGTCAGGGTTCAGGTTTTTCAACTCATTACCATAGTTCTGTGCACCCGATGCCCAGTCAGCATCGTTCTCCACGATACCATTGTCGAGAATTACACCGTCGATGACGTAGATAGGCTGGTTGTTCTTGTTCAGGGTGGAAGCACCACGAATCAAGATCTTAGAAGCACCGAACATACCACCATCAGATGAAGTAACTTCGACACCGGCCACCTTACCCTGCAGAGCCTGCACGGGGTTGATGAGGTTGGCATCGAGTTCTTCTCCTTTCAGCTCTGTCATGGCATAACCCAGAGCCTTAGCTTCACGCTTCATACCAAGAGCCGTCACAACGACTTCGCTCAGACCGGTAGCGTCTTCAGAGAGTACGAAGTTCATGTTGCCGGAAGCTCGCATGGTTTGTGGAGCAAAGCCGATGTAGCTCACTTCAATCTGGCTATTAGCCGGGGCCTTGAAGGAGAACTCACCGTTAGCATTCGTCACGGTTCCCACCCTCGTGCCTGCAGCTTTCACTGTGGCACCAATGACGGGCTCGCCGTTCTGGTCTACAACAGAGCCTCGCACGGTAATGTCTTGTGCATAGACTCCCACGCTAAAGAGCATGAAAAGCATTGTCCAGAGAGCTCTACGCAAGAGCCCTTTTGCGTTTTTTTCCTTTTCCATTGCTTTTTAATTTAAGGATTGTTAATATAAATAGGTTAGTTAAAAAAGATTTTGTTGTCGCTTTTTTTTCTCTGTCTCGGAATTCGCAAATGCTTGCAAAACGCCCTAAACAGGCCGTAAAATTAGGAAATTTTTTATAAAAAAGCAACTTTTTATTAAGCATTTTTCGCTCGCTAAACATTTTTTAACACGAAGAAGGTGAAAAAACCAATTAAAAAGTTTGTCGTGCTGAAAATTATTCGTAACTTTGCAACATGGGGAGAAGCCCCTTTTCCCTAAAGTCAACAAAAATGCGGCCTGATAGGGGCATGCAGGCTGTGATAGGAGGTATGATTATGAAGAGTGTGAGAAGGAAAGAAGAGGATTATTTCTTCGAGTACGACAATGTGTACAACATGGAGCCAGACGAGCTCCGCGCAGAGTCAGCATCCGATACTTCTGTGTGGTATAGCTGACAAGTTGATAACCCCGAAAAGATAAGCAGGAGCACGATTGAAGTTGTGCTCCTGCTATTTTTTTGCATCGGGAAACTATCTGCAATTACTCTCAGGCATTTTTTATCAAGAATTGGAGAATTAGAGAATGGTTTCATGAGTTGGAATCAATAAAAGTTCTCATCGCTGCGATGAATAATCTTGTTCATTCTGATAGTGTAAAATAAAAACTCAGATTCTCTAATTCTCTAATTCTTGACCATAATAATTTAGGGCTGAAGGGTGATTTCG
>JAFPED010000078.1 GCA_017423565.1 Prevotella sp.
AGATAGGTGTCGAGAGCGATGGTCCCGACCTCGGCTCCACCTTCTGGTTCTGGATACCCTGTGAGCGGCGACTGAGCTGAGTGCCTAAGTGCTCTTGCTGCCGAATCGTGCCGTTTACCTCACCACGACCTTCCGTCCGTTCTTGATGTAGATGCCCGGCTTGGTGGGTGTGGCTGACAGCATTGTGCCATTGAGAGTGTACCAGCACTGTCGTCCATTTTCCTTGTTGTCATCGCGCGGAGCGGTGAGGTCAGTCGTCTCATTATCCAGTTCACGAATGCCGAGGGTGTAGAGACGGCTGGAGGATGGCGGGAAGGTGCCCCAGAGGGCTACCGGCAGCTGGTCAGTGGGTACCAGCAGATAGGCTGTGTGCGCAGGCATCACGTCAAGCGTTTCATCGTTCCAAATATGCATACGGTGGAACCCTGCTGCATCAGCATTGCTAAGTTGAGTCCACTGGCCTGTTTGGTCAGAGAGTGTGTAGAGCCAGTGAACATTGGTCAGGATGAACTTGGTATAGTAGACACCATCAACAGTGATGTTCTCATTGTAATTCCTATTGTCTGCATCGATACCTTCTTCCACATTATACATCCAATTGTCGGTCGGAAATGATACGGGCGTAGACGAAGCAGGCCTTGTGTACGACGGATAGAACAGCGGCACATATTTCCCACTATTGGCATCGCTTAAATTTCCTATATTGTCGAGTCTCATCACGACACCCGTCTTTTCAGGCACATAACCATCCTCATTAATAGGCGTCAGTGCCACGGTAGCTGTCTTCATGTCGTAGCTGTCATACTTGACGGTATAGGCATTGACATCGTTCTTCGTAAAGTAACCCGTCAGTTCGTGGTCAATGCTGTGGTTCCTGATTTCGGTAGCCCAACCCGTGCCTCCTACGGGGTGAATCTCCTTGAGAATATGTGTCACACCAATCTTGTATATTTTCGTGCCTTCGCTGAAAGTGAGCAGCGCGTCCCCTTCATTTGTCACCTTGAACTTATAGACATGTATATCCGTATTGACTTCGGGCGTAGTGTTGGCATCCGGTCCGTCGGTTCCGCTTGTCACCTCTGTAGCGTTAGTCACCGTAGGCTTATTGGTGGCACTGACGTAAATCCAGTCCTGTTTATCGTTAGCATTCAAGTCGGGCACAGTAATAGTTGTACTCGACAGTGTGTAGATACTCCAATCCAAGTCAGGAGCCGACGATGCTTTACGGCTTATTTCAATGGCAGTGATATGTACGGTGTTGGTGTACATGTAGAGATAGAAGTCATTTCTCCCATCCAGTCCGTCATTGGTTGTGACCGTATAGTTGATGGTTTCTTCAACCATGCGCTGGCCTAACATCATTCTTTGGGCGTAGTCATTACTGTTGGCCGATTTGTTGAAGCTGATGCCAGCATCACGATAATTATAAGCATTGTAAGCCGTAACGGAAATGACATCGCCTTTTTGAAGAGTGTTTCCAAGAAAGACACGAATGTATTTACTATTTCCACCATCCACGCGAAAACCAATACCTCCTGCGGGAATGTTTGATTCGTCAATATGATTATCGGTGTCAATGCCACCTGCATGATTCAACTGAATCCATCCGTTACCCGCCGCTTGTTTTGCCTTCGTATAGTTCCATGTCCCGTCGTGCTCTTCTGGGTCAGTCCCCTCTCTTGGTACAAATGTGGCGACATCGGTAATCTTGAACGACAGCAACGAATTCCATTTGTCTGGCGGTGTAGTTCTGCTCCATCCGGAATAATTAGGTTGGTGATCCACATGCATGGTGATATCTCCATCAAAGCCCAGGCCGTCGAGTTCGTCCTTGGCATATTTGTTGTCAGCTGCTCCGCTGAAATTGCTCAGCGCACGATTTGTGCTCACGAGTACAGCACCAGGCACATATTGAGAACCTAATTCTCCGTTGTTGTCTGTATTAAGCATGAATTGTCCGTCATCTTTTTTTATCCAGTTTGTCGGAGCCTGCCCACTAAATGTTTCCATAGTACCCTCCGCGCCTATACTGTAGAGAACGTTGTCAGAAGCCCCAGTCACCGTTCCTCCTGCAATCTTCGAGAAATCCCACGTATATGGGTACGTTTGATGGGGAGCAGAGCCAAAGGTCATCGTCACGTCGTTGGTATAGCCGATGACATACTTCATGTCGTTAGTATAGTTATTCATGCGGATGGTTACCTTGCCCCAACCGCCTGAAGCACCGACCCTGCCGTTGTTATAAGAGTTACGGGATGATTGCCATGTACGGTTGTACATTCGGAATCCCATCAGATTCTTGCGCAGGTCATAGAGTCGTTGGCTCTCAGCCTCCGTCACCGGATAGGCAGAATAGGTAGCATCATTGTCTTCGAAAGGAGTTGGCGAAAGAGCAGCATTTGTTCCACTGACACATTCTACATTGTCCTCTCCTCGGCGATACCCCTTTAGCACATAGATGGCCGGACCTGTGTTGGTGCTATTCAGCACATTACAGTAGTCGTATTCATACTCCTGATAATTGTAGTTGTGTTCTGCATCGTCCTGATAGTCCAACAGCATGGAGGTTTCAGGTGCGCGGTGGCTCGTATTTGTAATGGGTCTCATGGTGGAGCGGTAGCCTCCACTATAGATGCGTATCGACAGAATATCGGTGGCACCGGCATCCCGCAAGGTAAAGGTCACATCACCGCCTGTGGCGATGAACGACGTGTAGCCGGGATTTTTGAATATATCCAACACACCACCAGTGGTGCCGTTTTGTGAACCCGTTATCTCAAACTGTTCGCTGACTGGCTTATAGCGCAAATCGGTGACATTTGTAGCGGTATACTCACCGCCGGCACCGCCCGTCTCGCGTTTCCAGTTGATTTCTACGATGTCACCTGCAGTCAGTTGCGGGATGGTAAACGAGGCACCGTTTTGGCGTATGCCAACATGCCCCCAGCAGTTATATTTCACGCGGTCGTTTCGGACGAAGAACCCCTTGCCACCAGTGTTGAAGACCAGTCCTGCCGTCTCGCTGACGATGAAGGCATTGTCGCCATGAACAGGGTTGACATGTTGCCAGCGGGCATCACGGCCAGAGCCATTGTTTACGTTCTTCAGTTCAGCCACCCAGGCATCACCATGCTCATCGGTGATATTGGCAGATCCGCCTTCCGTATTTGTCAAATTTACCGTGCCGTCGGCATTAGCATCTATCCTGGGGAATCCTCTACCTGAATACCCATTTTCGTCAATGGAAAGCGGTGGTTGGTATCCTGATTCGTAATACTGGTTGAAGTCCCAAAGCTTGCCAGGATAGGGCGTTGCGGGATAGGCAACGGTAAGGACGAAATAGAACTCCGTTCCACCCTCGGAGATGCTGACCTTTACGGCTCCTGGTTTGCCATAGAAGCCGCTGATGGTGGTGCCGCTTATAGATACATCACTCGTGGAAATCTCTCCGGTAGTGCCAACTATGGAATAAGAGGGGCTGGTAAAGCCTTCCACTGCTGGCAAAGTATAAGAAGACTGGGTAGAAGGAACAACATCATAGCTCTTGGTCAAGTATGCCTGATAAGTAAAACTGAACGAACTGAGGTAAGCAAGATCGTATGGTTCGCAATAGAAATAGTAGACGTTGTTGGCAGTAAGATTGGCCGTCACTGATGTCTCGTTGTTATCGTTGTTCACCAGTTCGGTGCCATCACTGTTATACAATCGGGGTTTGTTTAGCTTTCCGTTGATGGTCAGTGTTCCGTTGGCTGCAGGTCTGAATGTGTAATAAGTTCCACCGTAGGAGGCGTTATCCGGCAGATGGGTAGTGCCGTTTATCGCAGCGTGTGAATAGCCGTTTGCGTCAACGACCTTCATGACGTAAGTTCCACCGTCGTTTACCGCCACTCCCATCTCCGTATTGATACCGTATGACATAGTGATAGCTCCGAGGTCTGCTACACCGCCTCTTGGCATAACACCCTCACTGGCCAGTGACCATGTTTTGGTAGTAGTGCCAGAAGAAATGCTTGTCGTGGTGTTAGTCGATGCATTGGAGCCAGTCACTGTCAGTTTGTAGGAAGCACTGGCAACACCTGCTCCTGATGCAGTTATGTAGGCTGTACCTGTTCCAATTAGCGCCACCTGACCAGTGGAATTATTTACCTTCGCTACGTGTTCATTATCTGATGAATAGCTCACCGTTCCCGAAAAGCCTGTTGTCGTCAATGTCGGCAAACCAGTAACAGTATTAAAATTATTAGTACCCACACTGGTAAGGCTGATACTTGCAGACGCATTTGACCACTCAAGGGCAGGCGTCTCCGTCACCTTTATTGATTTCAGTATTTCCACCTGAGTAGTTCCCATACTCGAAACCTTTACATAACCAAAACCTATAGTTGTATAGTCATAGTCAGTTAACGTCTGGTTTTCAATGTTAAGTAAAGGAGTGCTTGTGTTTGAAGAACTATAAACACGTAAGTAATTCAACGTATTTGTAAACGTATTGATCTCCATCTTAATGATATAAAATGGGCGGGTCGTTGCATCATAAGTTCGCCATCCGGTTGGACCTGCGAAAGTAGTGTAATTGGAACCACTGTAAGCGGTAAGGCTATACGCCGATGATTGATCTTGATCGTTCTCTAAGATATAGATGTTGCCAAAACGGAAATAACTGGCATTGCCAGTACTATAAGCTCGTCCTGTATTTGACATTCCTAACCATTCAGCCTCTATGAATAGTGTTGAACCAGCCTGTGGTGAAATGCTTTTTGCTGCATATGCCGTTGTGTTCGATGTAGAAATTTGTGCACCGTAGCTTTCTAATGTCAAAGTACAATTGGTAGTTGTAAAATCACTTAGGTTAGCAGAGGTCCATTCGTGTCCAGATGTTCCTCTTTCATAGAGAACAGTATATCCCCACACTCTATTAGCTCCTGTAGACAGTAGCAGAATTAGTAATAGTCGGAATAATATCTTTGTCTTTGTCATCTTGTCGCTTTTTTAATTGGGCCTTCCTATAATTCCTCGTTTTGTATTCTAAATGCCCATGAGAGCAAATTGATACGGATGGCTAACTCCTTCCACTGATTCCCCATGAGAACGAAGTCGAGATAGTAGTCGTACTCGCGGTCAAGATACTCCTGGATAGAATAATTACGGTTAAAGGCATTGCGAGCCAATGACAGAATATGTACCAAATCAAGGTCAACAATAGTCGTTCCGTCCTCATGGTTGCGGATAATGAGGCGGGCATTCTTCGTCGCATCACTGTGGCTCATCAAACGGCCGAAGCTCAGATCGAAATGGGCTGTACGTGCAACGACGGAGTCCGTTCCTACTGTGCTTGTAGTTGTCGTCTCAGTAGTCCAACTGGCGTAAGGACGGTAGGTGAGCGGTTGGTCAGGCTGAACATTATTGTCACAGTCGAGCAATCCGTTCTCGTCGGTAATGACGACATCATAGCGGCTGTGCCCGTTGTCGGTAGGATTATTGGACTGAACGAGCATGATGTTGAGATTCTTTGTGTCTCGTACCAGTGAAACCGTGTCGAGTGCAGCTACGTGGTCCTGTAGGTGGAATGTCTGTGCAGAATGTCCCATCCAGAGCGTGTCAAGCGGTAGGCTCGATGGCACATCGTAGCGGTCATTGGCTATAAGAGTTGCAACACGCGGGATGAAGGGCTGTAGCGTGCTGATATGATCGCCGATAGACAATGAAGGTACTTCTATGCGAATCGTGGAAGAAGAAGGATTAGAAGTTGACGGCGTACGGGCGACGGCATAGGCTCGATAGTTGCCCTCAGGCAGTTCCTCGAAGTTGAATGCATTGGGCATCTTCTGTCCTGCCGGTACTATAGCCTCATCTTTAGCCACAATGGTGCCATTATTGTCAACAATGTAGCAAGTAGCCTGGCGCACATGGTCTGCATACATATCCGCCCGATGAATGTTGTAGTCATACTTCAACACCAAATGAACGGGGTTGTAGCACGTAGGACAGTCGGAACGGTCTTCCTGCATGATAGAGCACGAGGCAAGGAGCGCTGTGCTAAATGTTAAATGACAAATGATAAATGACAAATCTATCAACCGTCGTTTGCTTATCTTCTTCATTTTATATTGCATATCTTCAATG
>JAFPED010000079.1 GCA_017423565.1 Prevotella sp.
AGAAAATAGGAGTCGTGTTCTCCACGTAACCGCCGTTTCCGTCGCTGACGACAGAGTTGGGGATAACGAATGGACGACGATCGTTGTAAGTGGTGATTTCACCGTTACCCGTGAACTGCATCAGGTTCTTCGAACGTGAGAACATATATCCACCCTTACGGATGTCAAGGGCAGCACTCAGCGTAAAGCCTTTCCAAGACAAAGCAGTAGTAATACCGCCAATCCAGTCGGGATTCATGTTCTTACCAGTATCGACGAGGTCTGAGGTCAGCAAGGGCAGTCCGTCTTCGCCGACAATCAGTTTGCCGTCAGCGGTGTACTGAGGCATGTATGTGTAGTACTCACCCATAGGTTTGCCTTCCTCTGCGTAGAAGTAGACGGCATCGTTACCGGCCGAGAAGTAGTCGATGGTGGTCTTACCACCCTCAACGCTGGCGGGCATAGAGAGCACCTTGTTCTTGTTCTTAGAGAAGTTGAAGCCCAAATCCCAACGGAAGTCCTTGGTGCGGACAGGTGTGGTGTTAACGAGCAGCTCGATACCACGGTTGCGCACGCTACCAAAGTTGGTCACCATGTATGAATAACCTGATGCAGGATCAACTGGCAATGTGAAGATCTGGTCTTTCGTCTCGCGGTTATAGTAAGCAAAGTCGATGTTGATGCGGTTACCGAAGAAGGCGAGGTTCAAACCAACCTCATACTCAGTGGTCATCTCAGGCTTCAGTTCAGAGCTACCAATGGTGGCAGATGCCTGGAAAGCGTTGATGCCGCCGAGCGGGAACTTGGCAACGTCGCTACCATAGTATGCGCGTGACGTACCCTGAATGAAGCGTGCAGAAGTTAAGTAGGGGCTGGCATCGTTACCAGTCTTACCGTATGCTAAACGCAGCTTACCGAAATCAAGGATGTTGTTCTTAGGAATCAGTCTTGTGAAGATCCAGCTCAATGTTGTTCCAGGATAGAAGTAGCTGTTCTTCTTGACGGGCAATGTAGATGACCAGTCGTTACGGGCAGTAAGACCTAAGTAGATCATTTCGTCCCATCCTAATGTTACGTCACCGAACAGACCGACGAGACGGCGCTTTGACTGGCTCTCAGAAAGTTCTGTCTTCGTAGCACCGTTGGAGAGATCCCAGAAACCAGTGTTGAAGGTCAGTCCGTCGGTCTGGCCTGTCATGGAAGTTGCATAGCGTTCATTCATGTTGACACCAGCGGTCACGTTCACGTCAAGCTTACCGTCTAAGTATTTGTCTGCCCAGTTAGCCAGGAAGTCGTGGTTCTTCTCATATTTGCGGAGATAGCGGCTGAATACCCAACCGTCCTGGTTCATCTTGGATGGTGCATAACCGTAGTCCTCGATAATGAGGGCATCGTCAAGCGTAATCTGCGGGAAGCCCAGCTTGAAGTCGTAGTCAGTGTAGTCGAAACCGTAGCGATAGGTCAGCGTCAACTGGCGGAGAGGCTTGATGTCTGCCTGAATCTTACCCTGCACCTGCTTGGAATCGTTGTGGTTGTAGTTGTTCTCAATAGCCCAGTAGGGGTTGGTGATACCGTAAGGTGTGTACCATGCCTCTGGCGTGTTGAAGGCTGAGTTGAGATCCTTGCGGTCAACCAGGGAAAGGTCGCGCGGGAACTCTAAGATACCGTCGATGACTGATGTTCCCTGGAAAGAACCTGGGATGTCGGCTTTTGACGTAGCGATATTCACGCTTGATGACAGCTTGATCCATTTAAGAGGCTCATAGCTTGCACGCATGGCAATGGTGTTACGTCTGTAGATGTCCTTGTTGCTCGGGATGATACCATCGTCGCCAGAGTAACCATAGCTCAGGTAGTAGTTCATCTTGGCATCATCGCTGACACCGCTCAGTGCTACGCTATGACTGGTGGTGATACCTGTCTCGAAGAAATCCTTGACGTTGCTTTTCACAGCTTCATACTTGTGAATCAGCTGCTGGTTGTTCCAGATAGGACCATATACCTGTTGTGAACCATCCATCTCAGGACCCCATGAACCGTTCTCAATGTAAGTCTGCTTACCATTCCATCCCTGTCCGAACTTGTTCTGGAACTTAGGCAATGTAGCTACGGTGCGCCATTGCAAGCTACCATCGTAACTGATGCTGAAGTTACGGCTGTCGCCTCTCTTACCCGTCTTTGTCGTAACGATGATCACACCGTTGGCAGCACGGCTACCATAGAGGGCTGTAGCAGCAGCACCCTTCAGCACGGTCATCGACTCAATGTCGTTAGGGTTGATGTTGGTGATACCACCCATTGCCTCTTCATGTCCCTGTGCCAGCGAAGTAGTCTGCTGGAGGGGTACACCGTCGACGACGTACAATGGCTGGTTGTTTCCATTGATTGAACTGAAACCACGGATGATAACCGAGTTGGCTGTACCTGGGTCGGCAGAGCTTGCACTGATCTGTACACCAGCCACCTTACCTGCCAAAGCGGAAGTGACATCGGTCATCTTACCTAATGTCAGCTCGTCATTGTCAAGTTGTGTGGCTGAATATCCCAGTGTCTTCTGCTGACGTGAGATACCCATGGCTGTTACAACGATTTCGTCCAGATTATGGTCATCATTGCGAAGAACGATACGCATTCTTGGACGTGCACTTACTTCAAGTGTCTCCATGCCTAAGTAGGAGAAGCGGAGTTGTGACTTACCATCAGGAACGGTCAGTGTGAAACGACCGTCGCTACCTGTCACGGTACCGATATTTGTCCCGATAACGAGAACGGACACGCCGATAACGGGCTGTCCGTCTTCTTGAGACACTACGATACCCTCGACTTGAGTTTGTGCGAAAGCACTTCCTAAGCAAAGGAAGATGCCTGCCAAAAACATTGTTAGTCTTTTTATCATAATTCTCTCTCTTAAAAAAATATTAAAAATAGTTCTAATTCTTGAGTTGCAAAATTAAGTAATATTCACATAACCGCCAAATGATTTGAAAGAAAAAGTTGTTTTTTTGCAGTTTTTGTTGCTTGTTTGTTCGTTTTTCGGGGTTATTCTTGCTTTTTTGTCATAATGGCGGCGCAGATTCATTGCAATAATAAAACTTAAATATAAGAGCGTTACTGTCGTTTATTCTGTGAATTTATGTAATTTTGCACTTTATAATCTGAAGTTAAAAGAATGATGTGGGAGGGAATAATGCCCATGCCTATATAATATAATAAGGTGGAAAAAAGCACTTATGAGAACAATACTGATAACCTTTGTACTGACATTCTTTGTCACAGCAAGTTTCGGCGTGCCCGCTAAGAAGAGCTGGCAGACCTACCGACAGAAAGATGGAACAACCATCCGGCTGCAACTGACGGGTGATGAATACATGCACTATTTCGTCACACGAGACGGAATTCCTGTCGTGACCGACGACAATGGTAACTACTGTTATGCCCATGCCGGCATAGGAGAGCTGACACCGACAGGTATTCTGGCTCATGAGGCAGACATCAGGACTGCCGCCGAGCGCGAACAGCTCGCTGCCTTCGACATGCAGCCCGCATCGATACGCAGGGTCCGTGAGGCTTCCATGCTTCGTCTGCCCCGGAAGGTGGGGGAGCGCAACGGCGACTATATCGGTTCGAAGAAAGGACTCGTCATCCTCGTGTCGTTCAAAGACCTCGACTTCGTCAACGAGGACTCCCGCCAGATCTTCGATGAAATGGCGAATAAAGTGGGATATAGGGAGTACGGATCCGTCGGGAGCGTGCACGACTATTTCTATGACCAGAGCTACGGACAGTTCGACCTCACGTTCGATGTGGTGGGACCTTACAAGGCTCCCAAGGACATGGGCTACTATGGCGAGAACTACAGGGGTTCTGACCGTGGCGACCGGGTGCGGGAGCTCATCAAGTTTGCCATGCGCTCTGCCGACAATGATGTGAACTACAAAGATTACGACTGGGACGACGACAGCATGGTGGACCAGGTGTATGTCATCTATGCCGGCTATTCAGAGTCGAGTGCTGCCCCCAGTAATACGATATGGCCTCACGAGAGCATGCTGGGCACCGCCATCCGTCTCGACAATGTCTATCTTAACACGTATGCCTGCAGCTCCGAGCTACAGGGAAACGAGGGCGAGGACATCGCCGGCATCGGCACGATGTGCCATGAGTTCAGCCACTGCCTCGGACTGCCCGACTTCTACGATACCGCCGCCAACACCGAGGGAGACAAGTCGCAGTATGGCATGAACATGTGGGACCTGATGAGTGCCGGCTGCTACAACGGCGACGAGCGCATCCCCGCAGCCTTCACCGGCTATGAACGCGTGTTCTGCGGATGGACCGACTATCGGGAACTGACGGCTCCCTGCCGCGTTACAGGCCTGAAGCCTATCGCCGCCGACGGGGAAGTGTACAAAATCACCAATCCCGGCAATCGCAATGAGTACTATCTTTTAGAGAACCGCAACGGCAATACCGGGTGGGACCGCGGCTTCTATCCCAATAATGTGGGAGTCAGACCGGCAGGACTGCTCATCACGCACGTTACCTATATTGCTAACAGATGGTATTCGAACACGGTCAATGCTACGGGACAAGCCTATCAGTGCATGACCGTCTTCCATGCCGACAATTCCGATGAGACCACCGTCAACTACGATGGAGTGGACTATCTCGATGCGAATGAGATCTGCAACGACCTCTATCCCTACCGCATAGGGGTGAAGAATACCAATTCCTTGTCGGATACGTCCGTTCCCGTCGATACCCTTTACACAAGGAACACCGACGGCTCCTACCTGATGCACACGTCGGTGACCAACATCCAAAAAAGAGGCATCTATGTTGACTTCCGTTTCAAGGGAGGTACGGCAGAGTGGGAAGCGGTGGTTGCAGGTATCACCGAGACAGCCGCAGACGACCAGAAAGAGGATGAAATCTACACCGTCAGCGGTGTGGCGGTGGGGAAAGACCCCGCGCAACTGCCGAAGGGACTCTACATCATGAAGGGGAAGAAATACCTCAGAAGATAGGCAAAGAATGTTAATTTTTTAATAAACTAATATTTTATTTATCATTTTCTTTCTCATTTGTTGAAAAAATGATAATTTTGCAGCGAGTATGCACTCAAAGCAATGAGAGTGTGTGTTAAGTCGTGTGTCCGTGAAGGACCGATTACTCCTTTTTATATTAGATTATTTAGTTCACATTAATAACATAAATTTAACTAATTAGAAACGATGAAAAGGTATTTACTTTTTGTAATTGCTTTCGTCTGCGTCTCGATAGGAATGAGAGCGCAGGGGTATTCTTATCAATCGGATGGCACTTTAGGCACTGAGAACGTGAAAGTGATTTCCATTGATAATGCTGGTGTCCTAAGTGCTGCGTTAGCAGGGTTTGACCAAAGTCAATATGATTACATTCGTATCATTGGACCTAGTCAAAGTCTTACGCTGACAGATGCGGACATTGCTGCTTTGGGTAATGTCACTACAGCTACTCTTGATCTTCAGATGTTGAATGCAAGCGCATTCACTTTCTCGAACAGTAATGTGAAGAACGTGATTCTTCCTGACGGATGGACAAAGGAAGAGGTGAAGGCTGCTGGTCAGGCTCTTGCATCAACGAATTCAACTTTTAATGCCGTGATTAGTTTTGGAACTTATGGTACGGGAGGTAAATTGACTGCTTATGTCAACACTGCTGGTACTTTAAGTACTACTTTGCAGCATAGCGGTTACGACCAGTCGGTAAATACAAAATTAGCCGCAGGAAATGGTGGAACAGGTCACTGTGGTAATTTAAAAGCACTTGTTGCAATGGGTAATATCTGTGCAAAAGATATTTCGCGTGCTGGTAACTATGATGCTAACGGCCATTATGTCATCAATGGCATCGCAGATGAAAACGCAAATCCTGCTAACAGTTATAATAAGAATACTGCAGGTGGAGATCTTTATACACCTGCAGAAAATCCTGGTGCCCTCGATGGTTGTTACGGCATTGAGGTAATTGATCTTAACGATGCTTTTGTTGACGAAGCGTATGCTACAGATGTCGTCGTAGGCTATAATGGAATGACATCAACTAACTTAAAAGAGGTGTGGATGCCCAACAACCCTGGCTTTAAGACAATTCCTGCCGACTACCTAAATGTTGCAAGTAACTATCTTCATCAGATTTTCATCCCAAGCTATATCGAGACTATTAAGACTCGTGCCTTTGCTGGTACACGTATTAACTATATCTGGACAGCGGGTGACAATGGTAACACTGTGTATGACAATGGTGCCTATTTCGTGTCGGGTACAGGGGAAGTTACTCATAAATACAAAGATAACCCTGACCCAACGGATCCTGAAAATGTCGATTGGGCAGCCGGTGACGACAACAACTTTAACTATGGTACCATTACCCTTCCGGCAAGTCTCAAACTGATTGAGCGTCATGCTTTCTATTCATGCAACCAAGTAAGGGATTTGTATGTGCTCGCCGCCGAAGCTCCAGAGTGCCATCTTGATGCGTTCAGTTCAGTGATGTATCATGCCAACAACACTCTCAATGCAAG
>JAFPED010000080.1 GCA_017423565.1 Prevotella sp.
ATAACAGCAAATACCCCGACTTAGGTATTACTTTCTGTGGTATCAAGTGCGAGAATCCATTCTTTTTAGCATCATCGGCAGTATGTACTAATTATGAGATGGTAGCCCATGCGTTCGATTTGGGACGGGGTGGCGTGTTCTATAAGACCATTTGTATGCAGGATATTCACGAAGTGTCACCACGTTTTGACGCAGTATATAATACAGCGGAAAAAGGTGCCTTTTATGGTTTCCGCAATATGGAGCAGCTGAGCGAGAATCCTGTGGATGTCGATTTTGACATCTTACGCAGATTAAAGACAAACTATCCCACAAAGATTGTCGTTGCTTCCATCATGGGAAAGACAGAAGATGAATGGGTTATCTTAGCCAAGAAAGCTCAGGAGGCTGGTTGCGACGCTGTGGAACTGAATTTCTCTTGTCCACAGATGAAGACAAAAGGTATGGGCAGTGACGTTGGTCAGATACCAGAACTGGTAAAGAACTTTACAGCCTGCGTGAAGCAAGCAGTAAAGATACCTGTGATTTCCAAGATGACGCCAAACATCACCCATATAACCGAACCTGCCGAAGCCTGTTTACAGGCAGGTGCCGATGCCTTGTCAGCCATCAATACCATCAAATCGGTAACGATGAGTCCAAAAGCAGAAGTTTCTGGTCGGCGTACTATATCGGGCTATTCCGGTCGTGCAGTGCGCCCCATAGCACTACGTCAAGTGTTGGAGATGGCACAAATGCCACAGAAGCCCGAACTGAGTGGTGTCGGTGGCATTGAGACTTGGTATGATGCACTCGAATTTATACAACTGGGTTGCAGCAATGTTCAGATTTGTACAGCTGTTATGCAGTATGGCTATCGTATCATTGATGACCTGACACTTGGTCTTCAGCGTTATATGACCAAGTGTGGTGTTACCGAGCTACAGCAATTAGTAGGTGAGCAACTGCCATCGTTCACTCCCCCCAGCCATTTGGATCGTGCTACCATTGTCTATCCAAAGTTCAATTATGATTCATGTATAGGTTGTGGCCGCTGTGCTATATCATGTAGTGATGGTGGACATCAGGCTATCGTTTTCAATAACGAAACACGCCGTCCCCGTCTGGTAGGAACCAAGTGTGTCGGCTGTCACCTCTGCCGACTGGTATGCCCAACAGGTTCTATCAACTTGACCAAGCGAATAGAAAAGAAATTGTAAAACAGCTTAATTACTTTATAGTTTTCGCGTCAGAACCATACCGACAACAAGTGCTAAAGATAAGTTCAATAAGGCATAGGACATCCTTACATTGTTAGCTTATGAGAAGAAACAGTCGTATGTATTATACCACATCAGAAGAGAGGCAATGAAAGTAGTTGTGGCTATTGATTCCTTTAAAGGCTGTTTATCTTCTATGGAGGCTAACATGGCAGCAGCAGATGGAGTCAGGCATGTGTTTCCTAACGCAGAAATAGTGCAAGTACCCGTCAGTGATGGTGGTGAGGGCTTTCTATGCGCTTACCATGCTGCCATAGGTGGTAAGATAATAGAGACACCGGTAAGGGATCCGTTGATGCGACGTATCTCCGCTCAATATCTGTTGCAAGGGGAGACTGCTGTGATAGAAATGGCTCAAGCCAGTGGACTGACCCTATTAACCGAGGAGGAAAGAAATCCTATGGTTGCCACAAGCTATGGCACGGGGCAGCTGGTGGCTGATGCTGTCAGACATGGGGCAAAGCATGTCATTATAGGACTGGGTGGCAGTGCAACCAGCGATGCAGGCACAGGAATGCTTCGAGCACTCATTGACTCGTTTGCCCCCAAAGGTTCATGGAACGATATTGAAGCCCTAAGAGACATCCGTTTCACCATTGCCTCTGATGTAAAGAACCCATTGTGTGGTAAGAATGGCGCAGCCCATGTCTTTGCTCCACAGAAAGGAGCAACTCCGGAAATGGTAAACAGATTGGAAGAACGTGCCATGAAGTTTGCAGAGGTCTCTGCCAAGCATTTTGGCTACGATCGTTCAAGCATGGAGGGTGCCGGTGCAGCGGGTGGACTTGGATATGCTTTTCTTGAATACCTCAATGCAGAATGCCAGTCAGGCATACAGCTATTGCTTGGCGCCATTAACTTCAGCGAACTTGTCAAAGATGCTAATCTTATCATCACAGGTGAGGGAGCCGCAGACCGTCAGACATTGATGGGCAAGTTGCCAATGGGCATATTGGAACATGCAGCAGGAATTCCCGTAGCACTGATAGCTGGACGGATTAAAGACAAAGAAAAGCTGAAAGAAGCCGGCTTCACACAAGTAGAATGCATCAACCCTCCTACCCTACCCCTTTCTGAAGCGATGCAGAAGGAAGTGGCGCTGCATAATATTGAGCAGACGTGTGCAAACCTTTTGAACAAGTGATCGTACTTACATATAAAGAATTAACATAGAAGATATGACATACTCAATCATCGGAATGGGTGCCATTGGCGGTTTTTACGGAGGCCGGCTGGCACATGCAGGTTTAGAGGTTCATTTCCTCTCACACAGCGACTATGCCTTTGTGGTAGAACATGGACTGCAAATAGACTCATGCGACGGGAATTTCCATCTGCCACATGTAAACGCATATCACACATCAGCAGACATGCCAAAGACAGATGTCGTCATTGTGGGACTGAAGTCGGTGAACAATCATCTGTTGCCAGAACTATTAGCCCCTATCATTACTGATAACACTGTGGTAGTGCTTATACAGAATGGCATAGGACTGGAGGCAGACCTACAAGCAGCATTTCCCAATCTGCACATTGTGGCCGGATTGGCTTTTATCTGTTCGTCAAAGACCCAACCTGGGCACATCAATCACCAATGCTACGGTTCTATAAACTTAGGGAACTATTCTTGTCCTCCTGAGCGTTTTTCGCAGATACTGGAAGATTTCCAGAAAGCAGGTCTTCAAGTGGCAGAAGTACCTTATGAGGAAGCCCGTTGGAAGAAAGCCGTATGGAATATGCCGTTTAATGGTATGACCGTAGCATTGGACACATCAACTGACAAGCTACTAAATAATCCTGCCACACGCCAACTCATTTACGACCAGATGATGGAAGTGATAGGTGCAGCCAATGCTCTTGGCATAGAAGCGATTACCTCTGAATTTGCTGATAAGATGATAGAAATGACCGATGCCATGGTGCCTTACAGCCCATCCATGAAGCTGGATTATGACTTTCACCGTCCTATGGAAATCTACTATCTTTATACCAGACCTATCGAAGAGGCAAGAAAGGCAGGTTTTGAGATGCCAAAGCTCTCGATGCTGGAAGCAGAACTGAAGTTTAAGGAGAGTCAATACAACAAGAGTTAACCACATACTTATCTCATAATAATAAATATGTATATAATTTTGTAGCCGACATGAAAATAGTAATATTAGACAGCTATGGAGCCAATCCCGGAGATTTGTCATGGGATGAGCTAAAAGAGATTGGCGAGTTGATTACCTATGACCGCACAGCCCCAGAGGATACCATACCGAGGGCAGCAGGTGCAGACATTGTCCTGACGAACAAAGTGGTCATTGGACGAAAAGAAATGGAACAGCTACCCCAGCTTCGCTATATTGGCGTATTAGCTACAGGCTATAACGTTGTTGACATAGAAGCCGCTCGTGAGCATGGCATCACAGTGACCAACGTGCCTGCCTATAGCACGGAGAGTGTAGCACAAATGGTGTTTGCCCATCTGCTGACAGTCACCAACCGCACAGAGCATTATGCACTCCAGAACCGACAAGGCAGATGGAGCAACAATCCCGATTTCTGTTACTGGGACACGCCATTGACAGAACTGGCAGGTAAGACCTTCGGTATTGTTGGATTAGGAAACATAGGAAAACGCGTGGCAGAGATTGCCCTCGCCTTTGGCATGCAAGTACAGGCATTGACCAGTAAATCTACTGACGAACTTCCCTCGGGCGTACGCAAGACTGAACTTCAGGAACTTCTTTCCACGTCGGACATTCTCTCTTTACACTGTCCATTAACGGAAAGCACACGCCATCTCATCAATGCAGACACCTTGCAGCAAATGAAGCCTTCAGCCATACTTATCAATACTGGTCGTGGACCATTGGTATGCGATGCTGACGTGGCAGCAGCCTTAGCGTCAGGAAGGCTGGCAGCCTACTGTGCTGATGTACTTACCGAAGAGCCTCCCAAGGCCGATAATCCGCTATTACAACAGTTAAATGCCTACATCACGCCACATGTTGCATGGGCAACCCGCGAAGCTCGCGTCCGCTTGCTCCACGTTGCCATCAGCAATGTCAAGGCGTTTATAGCGAATCGTCCACAAAACACAGTACAGTAATTCATCGTCAATAAACCTTTTTGTAACAGTAAGAAATGGGAAATATCAAAATTCGTGGTGGTGAGTTCAATACACGATTGGAATTAGAACATTCTGGGGTGAAGGCAGGATTTCCTTCGCCTGCAGACGATTATACTCATGAGACGTTAGACTTCAACCGTGACTATATACGTCATCCTGAAGCTTCATTCTATGGTGACATCATTGGCGACTCCATGAAGGATGCAGGCATCTTTGATGGCGACCGTGTCATCATTGACAGAGCCATAGAGCCTCATAACGGTTCCATCGTGGTTGCATTCTGGAACGGAGAGTTTACCATTAAATATCTGGATTTGTCGCACAAGGCAGACGGATATATAGAGCTTCGTCCTGCCAACCCGGACTATCCAGTGTTCAAGATAGAAGCAGGCGACAACTTCCAGGTGTGGGGTGTGGTCATTCACCTGATTCGTAGTTTTGAAAATATTTAGAAGTAATGGTGTATGAATATCAGACTCATCATATTCGATTTTGATGGCACGTTAGGTGATACGCGTCAGAATATTGTCACTACCATGCAGATGACGATCAAGGAGCTGCTGTTGCCTAAGCGTAGCGATGACGACTGTGCCTCCACCATTGGTCTTCCTCTTGCAGGTTGCTTCAATGCCTTATACCCAGACTTGGAGGAAGAGGTGATACAACAATGTGCCATTACCTACAGAAGGCTGTTCCAGGAAAATCTCCTGACTATGAAACCTCGGGTGTTTGCTCATGTCGTAGAGACCCTTTCTGCTTTAAAACAGCAAGGTTACATGCTCACCATTGCCTCGTCACGTTCACACGCTTCGTTAATTGAGCTTACCCACGATTTAGGTATTGCCGATTATATATCTTATCTCATAGGAGCTGATGACGTAGAAAATGCCAAGCCTCAGCCGGAGCCTGTCTTGAAGACACTTGCCGCCATGGGAGTAGAAGCCTGTCAGACGCTTGTTGTTGGTGACATGGCTGTGGACATCCAGATGGGCGCTCGTGCCCAAGCTAAGACCTGTGGCGTAACTTACGGCAACGGAACAAGAAATGAGCTTGAAGAGACTGGTGCAGACTATATCATTGACAGCATAGACGAACTGCCAAAGATTCTACTTTGCTTGCTAAGTAGTTAACAGGAGTTCTTGGCCCAACAAATAGAATAGAGTATATTTAATCAACGGGAGTACCACCAATATTGATGTAAAGATGAGGATAGAAGTTGACCCAAATACAACAAACCGCGCTGCAGCCTTCAAACAATGGTCGAAATCACCCATGCCAATGGTGACCATTATCAAGACTTTCCGCATAGACAGACTTCTGAAAACCTGCCGACGCAGAGACATGAAGCTAAACATGCTGATGTGTTGGTGCATAGGACGGGTAGCAAGTGATATACCGGAATGTTTCTTCATACCATCCGGTGAGAAGTTGATGAAGTACGACTGCCTGGCTATCAATGTGATTGTGAAGACCAAGGACGGTCATATCAACACCTGTGATGTGCCATTCTCGAATAACATCAGACAGTTTAATGCTGACTATCTGCGGCTCACCCTTCAAGTTCACAATTCCGACGAGGCTTACGACCTCAGCAGTGATTACGCTATAGTAGGCACATCAACCCTTACTGACTGTTACATTGACGGTGCAGTAAACCAGTATTCTGGTATATTCAACAATCCGTTTCTTGCTTGGGGCAGGTATCGTCGCCGTTGGTTCAAGACTGAGCTACCTATTTCTTTCCAGTTTCATCATGCCCAGATGGACGGTAACGAGGCATGCAAGTTCCTTAATAACCTGCAGGCATTATTTAACAACTTACCATCCTTTTAAGTAGAAAGGACAAGGTACTACTCAACAATATTAACATCACATATATGGTCTATATGCGGATGAGTACATCCATAACTACCAACAACAGTTATGATGTCGAAACGATAGGGAGCGTTTACGTGCCGATATTGTAAATAATGGTTGATAGCATATCGCAGGTTACGACGCTTGGCATAGTTAACTGCCTCCTCGGGCAAAGCATAGTCGGTGTTACGTCTGGTCTTTACCTCAACAAAAACGATGACCCCATCCTGACTTGCCACAATGTCAATATCACGATGACCAGAGTGCCAGTCTCTGTCCAGAATGACATATCCCTCTTCAGATAAGTAGGCAGCCGCTAATTCCTCACCCCATTTTCCAAGTTCATTATGATCTGACACATCATTGCCGGGCTTCTGAAGCATTCGTTCACTACGCTCATAGGCATTTCTTACCCAGCCCTCTGTGTCAGGGACATGAGGCAACAGCCTCTCCAGCGCCATCAGTATCTTGGAGGCTTCTTGTCTGCGCCCTTGGTCAAGACGTACCTTTAATATGTCAACAGCAGCCCAAAACATCGCTGAGGAAGCAGCCGGACTCTTGTCAGTAGCATAAAGCTGTCGCGCCGCCTCGTAAGCCTCTTCCAGTTTTCCGCTCTTTCTCAAAGTATAGATTTCCTTGGCTGTCATCTCTTTTTGTCAATAAATATCATCGATAAAGACCACTAATAATCTTTCGCAACTGCATGCTTATTAATAAAGATATACGTGGTATTAAAGGCAATATAATTTTTCTGCATATACCATATACCATCGTACCTGCCTGACGCTCCCCATGAGTTCTTTACCATATAATACTCCTGACCTTCCTGGTCAACAGCCTTTCCATAAATGAGCATCACATGATCATAAGTAGCATCCCAGCTGTCGAACCGCTGCTGTCGCTGTTCTTGCGTGGGCATGTTTGCCTCGCGTGCTACACCATGCCGATCAAATCCGTTTCCGCTCACGTCCCCACCCCAACAGACAGGATAGCCATTGTCCAATGCTTCATCGATAATGCTCATCAGCTCATCCAACGGCACATTATAGCTCTGACGTGGACGCCATTTGTAAGGAGCCTCAATGGTAAACCACTCATTAAAAGGATGATGCGTAAAACTGGTTATGCTGACATAGTCGTCGAAGTTAAGGCCAAGACTTTGTGCAAAAGTTTTTGGGGTATAGGTTTGATTTTCATATACGAACTGCTCAGGACACTGACCCAGATAGGCATCGAGAATAGCCTGACAGCCTACTTTCCACTGGGGAGACAGGCGTTTCGCATCACTCTTGGCCACAGCCGTCACATAAGGTGTGAGCACACTGAAGAACTCATTGAAGTTTGCCAGTGAGTCGCCTACCAGACTGCCTGGCAGTGGCATAGCCTCCTCTGGACAAATGCCATGAGTACGCAGCACCGACCATACATCATCAGCTGAACCGCCTTCCGAGAAACGGCTATCGCCATGCATGCGAACATGATAGACGGCCTGGTCCATGTAGTTCTTATTAGCCACGAACATCTCACACAGGTCGTATGTTTTACCAGACTGACGCAGTATCTCTGCCTCGAAAAATCCTAATGCCGCATAATCCCAGCACGTTCCACTACGGTTCTGGTCTTTCACTGGCGTAATAGGGTTCTCCTTAACGACAGTAAACGTCTGTGACTGTCCTGTCACACCCAACGTGCTGCAAAGCATCATGGCTGCCCAAAGTATCATCTTCCTCATATTCAGTCGTATCTTATTAAAGGATGATTTTCCTGTTTTGATTAACATGTGTACAAAGATAGTGTAAAATGATAGAAAAACAAAAAATAATCAATAGTTTTTTTCAAAGCCGATGTAAGGAGAACGTCTTGTAACGTATTTCGAACGCATGAAACATCAGAAAAAGTATGCGTTACAAATATAGATGTAGGAATAACGGTTTTTTCGTACCTTTGCACACAAAACAACAAAGAAAAACAAGAAACAATGAAAAAGACCATTACCCTTATCTGCTGTATGCTGACGTTGGTATTGACGATGTCAGCACAAAAGAGTCCATTAGTTTTTGATGCCTACGAATGGGACTTCGGTGATGTTGATGCCACTGAAGGTGCTGTATGCCATGCCTTTACATTGCGTAACCATTCGAAAGGTGACGTCAAGATAGCCAAGGCCATACCCAGTTGTGAATGCATCAAGGCCCTTTGCCCTACCGAGGTAATCAAGCCAGGTGCCACCGCCCGTGTACTGGTGGTATTCACACCTTCAGCCTCTATTGGCAAGTCGTTCCGTAGCGTGGAGTTGCAAGATGGCAACGGACAGACGCTTGGAGCACTATCCATCAAGGCCATGGTCAGTGCCGGCGACCCTACCGCTCAGCATAACTATCCATTCTGGAACCCTCGTCTATCACGAGAGGAACGTGTGGAAAACCTAATCTCGCTACTTACACCTGAGGAGAAAGTAGGTCTGATGATGAACAAATCCATATCAGTCGATCGTCTTGGCATACCATCGTATAACTGGTGGAGTGAAGCATGTCACGGTGTACGTCAGGGAGGCTATACCGTTTATCCTCAGCCTATTGGCATGGCAGCTGCCTTCAGCGAGCAACTCATTTTTGATGTTTTCTCCACTGTGTCGGACGAGGCACGTGCTAACTGGAACCGTAGCGACCATAACGTATTTAATGTACCTATGGGAGTAACCTACTATCCTGGCAATCCTGAACTGACCTTCTGGTGCCCTAATGTCAATATCTTCCGTGACCCACGCTGGGGACGTGGACAGGAGACCTGTGGCGAGGACCCCTACCTGAATGCCGTCTTAGGCGTGCAGACCGTGTTGGGTATGCAGGGTAACGATGATAACTATTTCAAGACCCATGCCTGTGCAAAGCACTATGCCGTACACAGCGGACCAGAGCCATTGCGCCATACTTATAATGCATCGGTATCGATGCGCGACCTATGGGAAGCATATTTGCCTGCCTTCAAGGCATTGGTAAAGAAAGGTAACGTACGCGAAGTAATGTGTGCATACAACCGCTACGAAGGTGTGCCCTGCTGCACAAGCGACCGTCTGCTGGTTGACATCCTGCGCAGAAAGTGGGGGTACAAGGCCATCGTACTGACCGATTGTGACGCTATAAACAATTTCTATACTCGTGGACAGCACGAGACACATCCTGACCCATTGTCGGCATCGGTCGATGCAGTATTGAATGGTACCGACCTGGAATGTGGAAAAGTGTTTATGGTACTGACAGAAGCTCTGCAGAAGGGACTCATCCAGGAATCAACTCTCGATGACCATCTGCGCAAGACACTCATGGGACGTTTCGAACTGGGCATGTTTGACCCAGCCGACATGTTGCCATGGGCAAACCTTGGACCGGACGTCATCAGCAGTGAAGCCAACGACCAACTGGCCACACAAGCTGCCAGGGAGTCGATGGTACTTTTGAAAAACAATGGCATTCTGCCTCTACAGAAAACCATTAGGACTCTGGCGGTAGTTGGTCCTAATGCTGACGATGCCAGTATGCTGAACGGTAACTATGGTGGTACACCTACCGAGGAACATACTCGTTCTCTGCTCCAAGGCATCCGTAATGCTGTTCCTAACGCAGAAATCATCTATCGAAAGGCCTGTGAACTGACCGACGAATACGCCACCGTACACCATCTGCAGGACTTCAACAACGGACAAGGCGTAAAAGTGGAGTTCTATAATAACAGAGAACTGAGCGGAACACCCGACAAAACAGCTTATTATAACGAACTGAACTTCTCCACCTTTGGAGCATGGGGATTTGCCGAAGGCATTAATAACGACAGTCTGTCGCTACGTGTCAGCGGCCAGTACAAAGCTACGTTTAGTGGTGAAATGAAATACACCGTAATGACCGATAACGGTTATGTGCTGAAGGTCAACGGTAATGTGGTGGAAGAGGCTGAACCAACTCGTATGCGTGGGTTCTTTCGACGCGACGTGGAATATAAGTCATTCCCAGTCAAGGAAGGTGAGACATATGATGTTGTCATTGAATACAAGCGTGGAAATGGCAACTTCGCACTCTTTCGTGCAGACATCTGTGAGCGTAACCTCATAGACTACACAGACCTGGCTGCTGAAGTAAGCCGTGCTGATGCCATCATCGTTATTGGAGGTATATCTGCCCAATTAGAGGGTGAAGGCGGCGACAAGGCAGACATCGAACTGCCTGTCGTACAGCAACGTCTTGTTCGTGCCATGCATGCAACAGGACGACCAGTGATATTGGTCAACTGCTCTGGTTCGGCCATTGCTTTTGGTAGTATAGAAGACCAGTACGACGCACTATTGCAGGCCTGGTATGCCGGACAGGGAGGTGCCAAGGCATTAGCTGATGTACTCTTTGGCGATTACAACCCCAGCGGCAAGCTGCCCGTAACATTCTATCGTTCGAACAACGATCTGCCAGACTTCCTGGACTATAGCATGGAGAACCGTACGTACCGTTATTTCCGTGGTACCCCACTCTATGCCTTCGGCTACGGTATGAGCTATACCTCGTTCAGCTATGGCAAAGGACGTTTGTCGAAGAAATCGATGAAGCGCAACGGCAAGGTAACACTCACTGTCCCAGTTACCAATACCGGTTCACGCAGTGGCGAGGAGATTGTTCAGGTCTATGTAAAGGCATTGGACTACCCAGAAGCACCCATCAAGTCACTTCGTGGATTCAAGAAGTTATCGTTAGCACCTGGTCAGACAGGCAAAGCCGTTATTACACTCGACGGTGAGTCATTCGAATATTATGATCCATCCATCGACGAGCTCTCGACCCGTCCAGGACGTTACCAGATACTTTATGGCTGTTCATCGCGTGACGAAGACCTGCAAAAACTGGACTTTGTAGTGAAATAAGAGAAGACTTTTGTCTATCTCAACAACTTTTCGTACCTTTGCAGGCATGTTCAGATTCAATAGACAGAAAGACCATGACCTGCTGGCCTATATACGCGAGGGGAAGGAGATGACGCAGGGTGAAAAACTGCGCCTCATCGTAAGCCTGAGTATTCCCAGCATCCTGGCACAGATATCTGCCACGGTAATGTTTTTCATAGATGCCTCTATGGTAGGACACTTAGGCGCCAAAGCATCAGCAGCCATCGGTATCGTAGAGACTACCGGCTGGCTGATGGGGGGATTAGGGTCAGCAGCCAACTTAGGTTTTTCTGTCCAGGTGGCTCACTTCATTGGTGCCAACGATTTTGAGTCAGCACGCCGGGTGTTGCGTCAGTCGTTGGTATGCTGTCTTATCTGGAGTCTGGCCATCTCACTGACAGGTATCATCATCGGTCCTTTCCTGCCCTACTGGTTAGGTGGCAGCGAAGAGATAGCACACGACGCCTCCATCTACTTTATGACCATCGCTATTTGTGGTATCTTCTTCCAAATGAGTGGTTTGGCGGGTTCCATGCTGAAGTGTTCGGGCAATATGAAGATCCCATCTGTCCTAAACATCGGCATGTGTGTCATGGACGTGTGTTTCAACTACGGATTCATATACCTATTAAATATGGGTGTGCTGGGAGCTGCCTTAGGAACAGGACTGGCAGAACTGATAACAGCACTTCTCATGATGTACTTTCTCTTGTGGCGCTCTGACATGCTGGCTCTCTTTGAAAAGAAAGAGAGAAGGGAAGACAACAACTGGCGTGCCTTCCTGCCCAAGAGTGACACTGTCGGAACAGCCTTTAAGATAGGAGCCCCCATGGGTTTGCAACATGTGTTGATGGGCGGAGCACAGATAGTGAGCACACTGATAGTAGCACCACTTGGTACCATTGCTATTGCTGCTCACTCACTGGCCATCACCGTAGAGAGTTTGTGTTACATGCCAGGCTATGGCATAGCAGAAGCTGCCACCACCCTGATAGGCCAGAGTATGGGTGCAGGTCAGCGCTTACTTACACATTCTTTTGCCCGAATGTCAGTAACACTGGGCATCGCCGTGATGACCGTTATGGGTGTGCTGATGTTTATCTTCGCACCAGAACTGATGTCACTGATGACTCCCGTAGAGACTATTCGCGACCTGGGAGCCTACGTGCTCCGTATTGAGGCATTCGCAGAACCGATGTTCGCTGCTGCCATTGTCTGTAACGGTGTGTTTATAGGTGCTGGTGACACGCTGAAACCTGCCATCATGAGTCTGGCCTGTATGTGGGGCATACGTCTTACGCTGGCAGCCATGTTAGCAAGAGACTATGGTCTGAAGGGTGTATGGGCAGCCATGGCCATCGAACTGACAACTCGAGGACTGCTGTTCCTCAGTCGTCTTTTCTGGGGTAAGTGGGAGAATAGAATGGGATTTATAAAGAATTAACCAATAACAAATAAAACAATGAACACCAAGAGTATCATACTTTTTTGCCTCATAGTACTTATGCCTGTGGGGCTTAAGGCACAACAACGGGCTGAAGTGCTGATGGAAACCAGTGAGGGCAACATCCGTATTCAATTGTACAACGAGACGCCCAAACACCGTGATAACTTCCTACGATTGGTCAAGGCACATTACTATGACTCACTGCTATTTCATCGGGTCATCAAGGACTTCATGATACAAGGTGGTAACAACCAAACGCGTCAAGGCACGCCAAGTGCTGAGCTCTTGGCCCTGAAAGACAGTCTGAACTATACGATAGAACCAGAGTTCCGAACACCTCAACTGTTTCACAAACGTGGCACATTGGCTGCTGCACGTGAAGGAGACGATGTGAACCCAGGGAAGCGTTCCAGTGCCACACAGTTTTATTTCGTTTGGGGAAGGAAATTCTCACAACGTGCCATAGAATTTATTGAGAACCGCATGACAGTTGCATTAACTCCCGAGATGAAAGAAGCTTACATGACTTATGGCGGCACACCCCATTTGGATGGTGCCTACACAGTATTCGGCGAGATAACAGAAGGTCTGGAGGTGGTAGAACGCATACAAAACATGGCTACAGACGAGGGTGATCATCCTTTGCAACCTATTATGATACTGCGTACTACCATTGTACGTGAACAATAGATAAAACAGTGCAGCCCCCGGAATCACTCCGAAGGCTGCACTAAATGATATTAATAACTAAAAACCTAAATCCTAATGCTCTCTCTGTTTTTAACGCTTCTCAATGCTATAGTCAATCAAATATGCTGAAACAGCAAAGATAGCGAACAATTCAATTAACAGTGTCATAATGTTACCCTTTCTTAAACTTTAGTTCTACAATCTTTTTAACTTTTCTCTTTTCTTAGATACGTGGTGTGTTATCTCTCACCCACATTCCTGTTGCAGCCAGGGCTGCACACAGGGTAATCAACGTCATTGTGTTCATCTTCTTACCTCTCTTTCTTTTTTGTGTTACCCTTACTAATCTTTTTAATTCTCACTTGAGCTTTCGCTCTTCTTTACTAACACCTATTATATATGTGTCTGTGTTATCCTTTGTGTTCTGAAGACGATGCAAAGGTATGAAGTAATTTCGATATACGCCTAAACTTTTTGCCTTTTTCGACTGAAAAGACCCTCGTTTTTGACCTACATCAATTGTTTGTGTTCGCACACAAAACACCGTCAACCAGGTTTGTCAACTCGACAAACTGCTGTACAGACAGCTGTTCTGGGCGTTTTGACATGAACTCATGTGCAGAAAGTGCAGACAAGGCATCAGCAGAGAGTAACTGACGCAGTGATACACGAAGCATTTTACGTCGCTGATTGAACACGGTTTTCACTACTCTACGGAACAATTGCTCGTCACAACCCAAGTGTTGAACACTGTTACGCGTCATCCGAATAACAGCACTTTTTACCTTAGGAGGTGGATTGAAAACATTCTCATCTACCGTAAACAGATACTCCACATGATACCAGGCCTGAATCATTACCGAGAGAATGCCATACGCCTTATTGCCTGGCTCACTGGCAATACGCAGTGCCACCTCACGCTGAATCATACCTGTACAACAGGGAATGAGGTTACGGTTGTCTATCATCTTGAAGAAAATCTGCGACGAAATATCATAAGGATAGTTGCCCGTCAACACAAATTGTTGACCGTCGAACACCTTTTGCAGATCCATACGCAGGAAGTCCTCACCCAAAATATGGTCATGCAAACGAGGAAAATGCTCGTGCAGGTAAGCCACTGACTCACGATCAATCTCCACTACTTTAAAGGGACGTGGCTTCTCAATCAGGTATTGAGTCATCACACCCATGCCTGGTCCCACCTCCAATACGGGAATATCAGGACATGCATCCACCGTATCTGCAATGCGACGTGCTATATTCAGGTCAATGAGGAAATGCTGACCTAAATTCTTCTTGGGTCTTACCTGTTTCATGGGTGCAAAGGTACGTCTTTTTTTGTTCTTATACAAGAAAAACAGCTGAAACCTGTGGAACAAGTATCAGCTGCCTTCTAACTAAAATATTTACGCCTATGAAAAAATTCTCTTTTTAAAAAGGATTGACTTAGTCAATCTTACCTGTAGCTTTGTAGTCGATTACCAAACCAGTTGCCATTAATGCTGCTGCAAGTACTGTTGCTACTGCTACTACGTTAAACATTGTCATCATTGTGTTATCCTTTCTTTTAATTAACTATTTGTGTTTGTTTTTTAACTCTCTCATTTGTTTTCCGTGTTCACTTGATTGTTTACGCGGATGGCCTCGAAGACCGAGATGGCTACGATGGCCAGTGAAAATACGATTACCATCATTTCTTTTCTCTTTTTTTAAATTGTTATCCTTTATCTTTTTGCCTTGTGATTTCTCTTAATCACGATGCAAAGGTACGGTGTTTTTCGATACCAACCAAGAATATCGAGGCATATTAGTGTAAAACCTACATTTATTTGACCTGCGTCAAAGAATTGATTTGTCTCAACCGAAGAAATATACCTTTCTGAAGCAATTAACTAATTTTACGTTCTTTCTTACGTGTGTATTGAATTATTTTATGTACTTTTGCACTTAGAAAGATGGAAAAGAAGAGCATTCTGAATAATACCATAAAAGTCCTGCTGCCACTTTTGTTAGGTGGTGCCATCCTTTATTGGATGTATCGTGACTTTGACTTCCAAAGCCTTCATCATGTGCTCTGGAACGACATGAACTGGACATGGATGCTTCTATCGTTTCCTTTTGGCATACTGGCACAGGCCTTCCGAGGCTGGCGATGGAAACAGACACTGGAGCCCGTGGGAGAGAAGCCACGTAACGTCACCAGCGTCAATTCCATCTTCCTCAGCTATGCGGCATCATTAGTCATACCACGCATTGGTGAGTTTACCCGCTGTGCCGTCCTGAAACGTTACGACGGCATATCGTTCTCTAAGGCTTTAGGAACGGTGGTCACCGAACGTGCCGTCGATTCATTGGTCGTTCTGCTGTTCTCCGGTATCACCTTATTGCTGCAGATACCCGTCTTCCGTACGTTCTTTAATGAGACAGGCACCAGTATCGACTCCATCTTTGCACGTTTCAGCCTTACTGGCTGGTTAGTAACAATCATTTGCGGTGTGGCAGCACTCATTCTGCTCCATCTGCTCTTCCGCCATCTTGCTATATATAATAAGGTACGCGCGACGCTCAACGGCATCTGGCAAGGTGTCATCTCGCTGAAGGACATACGGAATGTACCGCTATTTCTGTTTTTCACATTAGGTATTTGGGTATGCTATTTCCTCCATTATTATCTAACCTTCTTTTGCTTTGACTTCACAGAACACCTGGGACTGACCTGTGCCATGGTGACCTTTGTAGTCGGCTCTATTGCAGTCATCGTACCTACGCCTAATGGTGCCGGACCTTGGCACTTTGCAGTCAAGACCATGCTCATCCTATATGGTGTAGCTGATAACGAAGCACTCTACTTTGTCCTTATTGTACATACCATCCAGACCATGTTAGTCATCCTGCTTGGTATTTGGGCATGGCTGAGACTTTCATTTGTTTCTCCACAAAAATAAATAAAACCTATGAACAACGAAATTCAGAACCTACAACCACAGTGCATCTGGAAAAACTTCTATGCACTAACACAAGTGCCACGCCCAAGCGGACACTTAGAGAAAATCCAACAGTTCCTGCTCGACTTTGGCAAGCAGGCCGGTGTAGAATCCTTTAAAGACCCTGCTGGCAACATTGTCTTCCGCAAGCCTGCCTCACCAGGTATGGAGAACCATAAAGGTGTCATCCTGCAAGCTCACATGGACATGGTACCACAGAAGACTCCTGAATCGACACACAACTTTGAGACCGACCCCATTGAGCCATGGATTGACGGTGAATGGGTAAAGGCAAAAGGCACCACGCTGGGAGCAGATAATGGACTGGGTGTTGCGGCTATCATGGCTATCATGGAGGACAAGACACTGGTACATGGTCCTATCAACGCACTCATCACTGCCGACGAGGAGACTGGCATGTATGGTGCCAACGACCTGCCAGAGAACGAGTTGGAGGGTGACATTCTGATGAACCTCGACTCTGAGCACTGGGGAAAGTTCGTCATTGGATCGGCAGGTGGCATTGATGTTACTGCAACATTAGAGTATAAGGAAGAAGAGACCGATGCCGACGATGCAGCAGTGAAAGTTACACTGAAGGGACTACGTGGTGGACACTCCGGTTTGGAGATTCATGAGGGACGTGCCAATGCCAATAAGCTGATGGCTCGTTTCGTACGTGAAGTCATCGAGACTGTCGATGCTCGCCTGGTATGCTGGCAGGGTGGAAACATGCGTAATGCCATTCCTTTCAAGGCAGAAGTGGTGCTCACCTTACCGAAAGAGAACGTTGATGTACTGAAAGAGTCTGTAGAAGAATGGAAAGCTGACTTCATTGACCAATACAAATGCATTGAGAGCGGTATTGAGTTCTATGCAGAAGAGGTGGAACGTCCGAAGACCCAGGTACCAGAAGAGATCAATGACAACCTCATCAATGCCATTCTGGCATGTCATGACGGTGTGGTACGCATGATACCAAGTTACCCAGACGTAGTGGAGACTTCGAGCAATCTGGCTATCATCAACATTGCTGATGGCAAGGCAGCCATTAAGATTCTGGCTCGTTCCAGCCGTGAGGACATGAAACAATATATTGTTGACATGCTCGAAAGCTGCTTCAACATGGCAGGCATGAAGGTAGAGACAGCAGGCAGCTATGGTGGTTGGGATCCTAACCCCGACTCAGAGATTCTACATCTGTTGCTCAAAGAATACAAGGAGTTATTCGGAAGCGATGGTATCATACAGGTTGATCACGCAGGCTTGGAGTGCTCAGTCATCCTGGGTAAGTATCCATGGCTCGACGTAGTAAGCCTCGGACCTACGATGAAGTCGCCACACACCACGACGGAGCGTGCACTCATTGCAACCGTTGAACCTTTCTGGCAGTTACTGAAGAAAACGTTGGCTGACATTCCAACTAAGTAAATAAAAAAGTGCCTTGCGGTTTTTCCGCAAGGCATTTTTTATTTCACCACTACTTTCCTACCATTATAGATATAGATGCCTTTTGTATTGGGCCGTCCTGTCAACCTACGTCCATCAAGACTATAATAATTATCAATTGTCCATTGTCCATTGCCAATTGAATGTAGGCCCGTTGATACTTTCTCCGTTCCATAGACTTCCAGTTCATAGAGACTATATCCGTAGCCTGTCGCACGCTTGATGCCTTGCATCCGCACGTATCGTGTTTCTGTCTCAGGAATAGTTTGCACGTCTCTTCCACCAGCAGGCAGGTCGTTCAAGTTCACGGTTCTTACTGTTTGCCACGTCGTACCGTCAAGTGATGTCTGC
>JAFPED010000081.1 GCA_017423565.1 Prevotella sp.
CACGCAAGTCGGAGTCGGCTCCGATGATTTATGCGTATGAGGACAAGTATGACCCACAGCTGCGCGGACTGCTGAAAGTGGGCTACACAACGATTGGCGTACAGCAAAGGGTGCGCCAGCAGTATAACATCGTGCGTCCGGGTGAACCGCCCTACCGCATAGTAGTGGAAGAATCGGCGATGCGACAGGATGGTACGGCATTTATGGACCATGATGTGCATCGCCAACTGGTACGTATGGGATGTCAGCACATAGAGGGTGAATGGTATCGATGTACACCTCAGCAAGTCAGGGCTGCCATCGTTGGCGTAAGAGACCGTATAGAGACTGCATGGAACCGCGACAAGACTTTCGGCATGCGACCAGAGCAAAAGAAAGCTGTTGAGAAGACTGCCACCTATTTTGACAACTACAAAACAGAGGCAGGGCGAGTGCCCCATTTCCTATGGAACTGCAAAATGAGATTTGGAAAGACGTTTACTACCTATCAATTAGCAAGGCGCATGGGATGGAAAAAGGTGCTGGTATTAACCTTCAAACCTGCCGTTGCTCATGCATGGGAGGAAGATTTAATGACACATGTCGATTTTGACGGATGGCAATTTATTGCCAGAAGTCCTGAAGCTACTATCGATTATCAATTCGAGCATGCAGACCAGTCGAAACCAATGGTGGTGTTCGGTTCTTTCCAAGACTTCCTTGGCAAGAATACGGCCAATGGTGGTATGCGACTGAAACATGAATGGGCACGCGGATTCAACTGGGACTGCATCGTATTAGACGAATACCACTATGGCGCATGGCGTGAGAATGCCAAAGAACTGATAGGTATCAGCGAAGACTTAGGCAGCGAAATTGAAAATCCAGACTATTTCGACGAGGACTTGATACCTATCACATCTCGGCATTACCTCTATTTGTCAGGTACTCCTTTCCGAGCTATTGCTTCAGGAGAATTTATAGAGGAACAAATATATAACTGGACTTACTCTGATGAGCAGCGCGAGAAAGAGACTTGGGGAGAAAAGCCTGATAATCCATACGCCTCTTTGCCCAAAATGGTAATGCTGACTTATCAGTTGCCTGCTGAGATATCAAGAGTTGCAGAGGAGGGGGAATTTGACGAGTTTGACCTTAACTCCTTCTTCGAGGCAGAAGGCAAAGGAGAGGATGCTGTATTCAAACATCACGACGAGGTGCAGAAGTGGCTGGACATGTTGCGTGGACAATATCTGCCGACATCAATTAATGATTTAAAGACGGGTAATCGCAAACCTCCCCTGCCCTTCCTCAATGGCGACCTCTATTCGAATATGAATCACACACTATGGTTCCTGCCTAACGTGGCCTCGTGCTTCGCCATGCGTAATCTGCTGACAGAACTGCAAAACACGTTCTATCATGACTATCGTGTCATCGTATGTGCAGGTGCTCAGGCTGGAATTGGACAACAGGCACTACCACCTGTAGAGAAAGCCATGTCGCATCCAGACCCGTTGCATTGCAAGACTATCACGCTGACTTGTGGAAAACTAACTACAGGCGTAACAGTTAGACCATGGACTGGCATCTTCATGCTTCGTGATACCTCATCACCCGAAACTTACTTCCAATCAGCATTCCGTGTCCAGTCTCCTTGGACAATAACCAATAGCGACGGACTACATCCAAACCAGGTAGAGATACTCAAACATGTATGCTATGTATTCGATTTTGCGCCCAACAGGGCATTAAGGAAAGTAGCTGATTATTCATGCCAACTGAATATTGACGAAGGGAATCCGGAAAAGTGTGTTGATGATTTTATAAAATTCCTACCTGTACTATGTTATGAAAACGGTGTGATGAAAGTGCTTTCAGCCAGTGACGTACTGGATATGGCAATGAACAACACATCAGCCACTCTCTTAGCACGACGGTGGGAAAGTGCCCTGTTAGTGAATGTTGATAACTTCACACTACAGCGACTCATGAACAACAAGGAGGCGATGGCTGCGTTGATGAAGATTGAGGGGTTCCGCTCGCTTAACCAAGACATCGAAACCATCATCAACAAAACGGATGCCATCAAGAAAAAACGCAAAGAGCATGAAGAGGGATTAACACCAAAAGAAAAGAAAGAACTAAGTGATGCCGAAAAGGAAATAAAAAGCAAACGACGACAGATCCAGGAAAAGCTGATGAAGTTTGCAACACGCATACCTATCTTCATGTATCTGACAGACTATAGGGAGTACTCGCTGAAAGATGTTATCCTACAATTAGAACCAAAATTATTTGAACGCGTAACGGGATTAACGAAACAAGACTTCGCATTGTTGGTAAGCCTGAATGTGTTCAACGAAGCTTTAATGAATGATGCCGTTTATAAGTTCAAACGCTACGAGGACTCCAGTCTATCGTATGCAGGTATTGACCGTCATGAGGGCGAGCAGAAGGTAGGCGGATACAGTACGGTCATCACTCAGGAAGAATTTCATTCATACGGGAAATCATCGACATAACTCTTTTATCTTTATTAGTCCCTGTTTGTAATTGGCAGCTGTCTATATCATGACCTGCCACACTCCTGCCATGATATGTCTAAGACTTGATATTTCAAGTATCTTCTGCCATTTAATTTGGAAAAATGTTGGATTTATTGTACTTTTGCAAAAGAATGGACGACAAGCACTATCTGCAGAAACTTATCAGTGAGGGCGAGCATCAACAGAAGAATAACACAAGGCGCTCTTTGACAAGATTTTGATTGGAAAATTTGACTCGCGGTCGAATATTGTCGCGACTCAACAAAGGAAATGCAAGCATTTCTTTGTATTCACTGCTCCAAAATTTGGAAGTAAGGAAAATAGTTCGTATCTTTGTGGCATAAATCAACAAAATTGCGATTATGACTGTACGAGAAATGAAAAATGATGCTGTAAGGCGTATAAACCTCTTAGATGAGAGTGATAAGAAAACTATCGAGTCTATCTGGCTTTACCTTACGACGGCTTTGCCACAAACGGGTGAAATGAGCCATGAAGCCGTTCGCCGCGCTAAGGCAAAAGAACTGGCCCACTCCTTCCTTGGCAGTTTTGCTGCAAGCAGGACAGAGAAGGACTGGAAACAAGTGAAGGAAGACTATCTCACCGAGAAATACGCATCAAAATGATGAAAGTGTTTATCGATACAAATGTCTTTCTTGACTATATACAGCAGCGGCCGGAAGGATGGAAAGAAGCAGAGGTAATATTCTTTCTGGCTATCCACGGGGACATCGAACTGTTGGTATCAGACCTGACCATAGCAAATATGCGTTATATAACCAGAAAGGATATTCCCCTGGAACAGTTTTATACTGTTATGAAAGGGCTGCGTCTTTACTATCGCATTGTCACTTTAGGGGGGGCTGTCGTAGACAAGGCATACCAAATCGAAACCAAGGATTTTGAGGATGCCCTCCAGTATTATGCAGCGGAACAAGCTGGTGCCGATTGTGTTGTCACTCGTAATCTGAAGGACTTTGATTTTGAGTTCACAGTTGAGACTTTAGAGCCGCAAGATTTCCTTTCCAAATATTTCCCAGAAGAAATTTAGTCACCAGAGCGCCATAACGACAGAAATAAGGTTATGGCAACAACACAGAGTTATTTCCCACGCAAGTCGGAGTCGGCTCCGATGATTTATGCGTATGAGGACAAGTATGACCCACAGTTGCGCGGACTGCTGAAAGTGGGCTACACAACGATTGGCGTACAGCAAAGGGTGCGCCAGCAGTATCGTCGTTGCCACCATTCCGCCATCCGACAAACGTCCTGTCTATGCCCTTGGCGACAATGGCAAGCCATGTGCCTACATACGTGTGGCCGACGAAAATATCGTAGCGACGCCTGTCCATTTAGCCATTTGACTTTTCAGTATGTTCAAATGCGAGTTCCTCTCGGTTTTATCAGAAAAGCATTGGTTATTCGTCTCAGTTTTATCGATACAAAAATACTCCCGTTCGAAATATCCCAAGATTCTCTTGGATTTTTACTCACTTATTCGTATCTTTGTCGGCATGAAGAGAATCATGACTCATTTGCTGATGGGTTTCTGCGTAGCAACAGCAGCGGCACAAACCTGTCCTGAAAAGAAAATCACGGCAGAACGGCTACCCGACCTGATTACTCCCCGCCACGGACATTCGACATTTGTAGCAGGGGGTGAGATAACGGTAGCCGGTGGTCACACCACGGGCTTCATCCCTGTAAAGACTGCCGAAAGACTGAGCAATGGAGCATGGAAGGAAATGACGATGACCTATACACACGATGAGGGATTCGCACTGCCCATGAAGTCTGGTCTGGTGCTGTTAGGTGGCGGTCATCTACAACCCTTGGGCATCGGCAACCAGTTTGTGACGGAGGAATACAATCCCACAAACCATACATTCAAGAGTTACGGCTGTATGGACCGCAAGCGCTGCTGGGCACAGGGGCTGGAGATGGACAGCGGACGTGTCGTCATCAGCGGCAACTGGTATGAGGGGGACGGCATAGAGCTGTACGAAAGAAAAATCAACGCCATGCCATTGAAAGATGTACACCAGCAACGCACCATGCCCTTCCTGTTTCGTACAGCAAAGGACGATGCCATCATTTTCAGCTCCTTCAGCGAACGGGCGCAACAGAACGACACCATCTGGATTGACCACCTGAAAGGAGCACCGACCACAGAACCGCTATTTGAGAAGTGGCAACCACTGAGCCTAGGCTACGAGCACCGCGGCATGGATAGTTTCATCGGTGATGAGGCAAAGGGCATATATACGTACCTAATGGCTGTCGAGGATACGCTGACACATCAAGCAGCAATCATGGAAATTGCCAACGGACAGTTCTCACTTCTCAAGACTGAGACTCCTGTGCCGAGGGTGAGCCAAGGAGATTCCATCTGCTGGTTTTCGCAAGTCATAGCTGACCGGAAGGCTGGACGCGCTTACCTGTTAGGATATGGTAAGCAGGAAAAAAGGTTATACATATTATATATTATGTATCAAGACGCCAACGTGCCCTTGGCATTAGGCTATACAGAGCCAATACCCGATATGGGCTATACAACACCTGTACTGACCGCAGAAGGCAACCTTGTCATAGCTGGCGGTGTGCAGGTGTCTGTCAACAACTTCGAACCGAAAGCCACAGTAGTGCTTTTGCCGGTAGGTGACAAGGTCGATGCAGCAGGAAATCACGGAATCGGCGGCAAATGGAGATGGTGGCTCTATGCACTTCTCGCCGTCTTCGGCGTGTTTATCGGCTATAAGGGCTTTAAGCATTTCCACCACGGCAGCAACTCTTCTCACAACGGTTCAGACTTCAAGGCTCAACTTGAAAACACCGTAACAGGAGTCGATGACAAGTTGATGGCACGTATTGACGAACTCATGGAGCGTGAACAACTATTCCTAAACCCAGAGTTGAAAGTAGGCGACGTGGCAGCAATACTGGGTGTGAACAGCCGCTACGTATCGGACAGCATCAAGGTATGTCGCAACTGCTTGTTTGCACAGTATCTGAACGGCAAACGCGTAGAGTATGCCAAGCGCATGATGCAGCAGTCACCCGACAAGAAGCTGTCAGAGGTATGGGCTATATCAGGATTCTCGAACGAATCAACGTTCTTCCGTGCCTTCAAGAGTGCTACAGGCGTAACACCAAACGAATGGAAAAACGGATAATTATAGACATTTTAGGGAGAAATAGCCATAAATCGACTTGCAATTTCTGTTTTTGCAAGTCGATTTTCAATTTTTGCAAGTCGATTTACGCAACGATTCCCTATCTTTGTACCGAAATTCAATAATTACTAATCTAAACTAACCCAAACGAAGGAACAATATGAAGACTTTTTCTATCTTTGCAACATCAGCGGTTCTGCTGTTTACTGCCTGTAATGTAGTCCACAAGCCCGACATTAACGGTTCTGAACATCAGCCACTGATGCATGGATGGACCTACGAACAGGCTGGCGAGTACTGGCTGCAATCCACATTAGACAGAGAGCGTGGTGAAGCCTTAAACGAAGGCAAGTCGTGGATGACACCCGAGCAACTGGCTTCCATTGACGACGAAAATATACAGGTACGTCTGCCACTGGCTCCAGAAGGAACAAATCCACTACCACGCAACGGCATTACATACCGTCAGGCAGAGAGCGACGGCTTCATAAAGTTCCAGTTGATGAGTGAAGTAGAGCTTCAGGCCGACACCATTCTGGGTGCAACACTACGTGCAGAGGAGTACACCGCCAGTCAGCTTATGACCGTCGGAAAGGCCGACGTATGGCTGAAGGAACTGATGTACTTCGACACGGACACTACGACGACATGCTACGTCCAGAAACGCGGTCGCGGCATCTATACCTTATACTACATTATGGATCGTGGAACCCGCAGTTTCCCCGACGGACACATAGTGTCGTTAGCAGCCGTCATTGCCGTACATCCTGGTGCCGACAGCCTAACCATCTGCCGAGGCAATGCGCTGGGGCCGGCGTACGTGGGAGAAGAATGAAGATGAAAGATTAAACATTAAACATTAAATATGAAACATGCACCAGTTCGTAGAAACACATGCACCAGTTCGTAGGAACACATGCACCAGTTTAGTCAAAACTCACATTAACTAAAGATGAAACGTACTGCACATATTCTAACGATTATTGCCATTGTGCTGGCAGCCAGTCTGCAAGCTAGTGCCCAGCGTAAGGAGGGCCACTGGGTTGACCCTGTTGAGTACTTCAAGCTGAAGGGTTCCGGAAGACTTAGTGGCGATGCACTCTACAGCAAAATGTGGGAAACAAAGGAACGCTACATCGTCGGCATGAAGTGCACGGTATGCGACTTTGACATGATAGGAGACCGTGATGGCGCTCCACCCGACGAGAAGTGTCCCTATACTGCCGAAACGGCTTATCTCTATATAAACGAAGAGGGTGCTATCGGCACTACGTGCAATACGGGATATGGTCCGATATGGAAAATTGGTGGAACTGACTTGACGTTTAGTTTCAACGAAAAAACACATTCCTATAGTTTCGACTATACTCCCACAGGAACCATGAGCGGCATAGAGGATGATAAGACGTATGAACCAGTAGGCAATACAGACATCGGACTTTTCTATTCTGAACAGAAAGGACTGTTGGGCTATCTGATGGTTTCCTTTATGACACCAGATCAGGTTGTAGATAATGGTGTCGATGAAGAGCCTACCTTCACTTATCAAGAGACGGAGTATTATCTGCGATTCAAGGTGGAAGAGGTGCTGCTCGACGGTACCGACACTCCGTTGACCGAGAGTGAGCGTACGGCACTTGTTGACCGCATTAACGACCTTGCAGAGTGGCTGCGTGGCGAGGGCGACCCGTTAGGACTGGGTGAGCATACGGATGCTATGGAGTCGGCTGTCATTGAGTCGGTCGGAATAATAGGAAGCATACTGCTTGCCAACGGCGTGGCTGCTATTGGCGGAGGTGGAGGCGGCAGTGCATTGGGTGGCTTGGCTGGAACTGGCGGTGGTACTCCCCCACCAATGCCGAACGTTCCTGACACTCCGAACATTGAGGCGCCTGACCCTAATCGTAAGAAAGAGGAAGAGGAAGCGACTGATACGCCAAACGACGTGCCGTCATCGGAAGAGCCACCTGTAGAAGAGCCTGTGAATGACGGTAAGTTCCATGCTACGAACTATCCCGGACTGTGCGACCAATATATACGCAACAACGACGACGGTACATTGAGCATGAACGATCCGATAACGGGTAAGCAGCTCACCTACTACCCCACGGCTGACGGTAAATGGGAGAGTGAGATGGGCACGGTCTATGACAACAAGGGACTGGAGGAGAACCTGCGCTATCGCTACGAGAACAGCGATGTATTGAAGCTGGATGCCGACCAGGCAGCAAAGAACGTTGCCGAACAGCACCAGAAGTGGGAAAGCGATGCAATACGCGACAAGGAACGTGGATATACCGATGCGATGCAGGAATACAGGGACTGGATGAAGGAGAAGGCTGACGAGCAGCTAAAGAAAGACTACCTGCAGCATCTGGCAGAGAAGTATCAAGTGGCACGTCCCGACGAGAAGGTACTGAAGAATGCCATACGTACCGAGCAGCAGATTGCCGAATGGGAACACGACGACCACATGGAATATGAACAGAACCTTGCCGAGAAGGAGGCCTACGTCAGCAAGATAGACAAGGGAGCCGAACTGGCGGTCAACGTGATGGGCGAGTGTGTGCCTGGCGGTCGTGTGGTAAAGAATGCCTATACTTTTGCCAAGTCCGTCGGTACGGCTGCCAGCGAGAGCTTCCACAAGGGCGAGAGTGGTACGACAGCACTGAAGTCTATAGCGTATGGTGCTGCCGACGGTGCACTCGGTGTGTTGCAGAACCAGGCAGGCAATATAACTAACAACGCCTTGGTAGAAGGAACTATAGTAGTGGGCGGTGAGAGTGTACGTGCCGATCTGAACGCTATCAGTCATGGTAAGAGTCCTGAGGAGATAAGTCAGGCAATGGCCGATGCCGGTGGTAAAAAGCTGGGCTACTACCTTACTGGCAAGGCCGTATCGGCAGGTGTCGGCTTAGTTGGCGGTGGTGGCGGCTCGTCAGTCACACCGAGTGGCGATGTAGGTACCGTTGAGAAGTACTTTGGCAAGAGTGGCATGTCGGGTAACTGGGGTAACCTTGACGACAAGATGTTCAACAATGTCAACGTTACTGAAGCCATCTCGTCGGGAGTTCAGGAGACAGGTGCAACGTTTGGAGCATACGACAAGATGGGTGAGATAGCCAAGGCTAACGAGCACGACGTGAGCGAGTTTGTGAAGGATGTCACAGAGTTCTCGAACAGAGCATCGAAGTACAGGAGAAGGTAATAAGCCCCATAAGGCTCAATAAAAAGAACAAACAGTATAATCGACAAAATAGTAAATAGCATGGTGAACGAACAACAGAAACCAACCCGCGAGCAGACCAAACACGCCATTGTAACGGGACATTACAAATACTTGTTGCAAGCATTGGCAATAGCCATGCAGCACGTACATGTGTGGCGACTCGCTGAGACACGCGACCCCTTTACGGCAAAGGAGATATACGAGTTTGCACTACAGCAGGACAAGGAGCACCCGCTTGAAGGACACCAGTTCTATATGGTGTCACGCGAGGGAGCCATAGGCATTAGTCCTGGTGTGGAGTATCTCACCAAATGGATGTTCATTCCTATGGAACCAGGACGTGAATACGACTTCTACATGCAGTCTATGATGGAAGACCTTGAGGCAGAGCGCGTCAGGCAGGAAGCCATAGACAAGGCCGTTGAAGAGGGACTTGCCGCAGAACGCTATGCCCGTGAGCATCCCGTGCCACCGCCACCACCTATGCAGCAACCTGCCGTACAGCCACAATATGCTCAACCGCAGCCTGCTATGCAGTACGATGACGACGAGGCATCGGTAGTCATAGTATCGCCGCAGCCACAGGTACAGCAGCAGACGCCTCCTGTTCCTCCTATCCCGTCGGCAGCCCCCACTCCACCGCCTATTCCAAGGAAAGGGTAAGGCAAATATGCCCTATTAGCCTAATTAGCCTAATTAGCCCAATTAGCCCAATAAGGTCCAATAAAAAGAATAAATAGTCAAATAGTAAATAGTAGATGAATAATAATGAGCATGTGGGTGTAGTGCAATACCTGAAGAACTATGCCCGTCAGAGTCTGGAGGTGTTCAAGCATCCGTTGCGCCTATTGCCGACGTTTGTGCTGGGTGCCGTATGGCTGGTAATAGGCTGGCTGTCGTCTGTTATGACATTACCACTGCCCCTGAAGATTGTCAGTTTCCTGTCGTATGCCGAAGGCGGTCTGTTCGGAGGTGTGCTTGGTGCACTGGGTGGCATAGTAGGTAAGGTTGTCATGGCAGTGTTCGTGAACTCTGCCATACTGCCTCTGTTCCAGAAGAAGCTTCCCTTTGTCGGTGTTGCAGGTGGCATAAAAGGAATGTTCAGCAGCATGACCCACGACACTGCACGCGGTGTAGCGCCATTCCTGATAGGACTTGGAACTGCACTGTTGCTCTACACCATGATGAATATATCGCAGACGGGTCTGAACTCCATGGTAGGTATAGTGGCAGCTGTCATGCTGTTGCAGAACATCGGACAACAGAGTGGCTTTATGTTCGGTCTGCTATTCTCCATTGCAGGCAGTTTGTCGAAGGGACGAACGCCCAGCTATATCAGCATCACCCGTATGTTGACAGGTCTTGCCGTAGGTTTCACGTTGTCCGTTGCCATGTCAGCCATCGGTCTTCATCTTTGTTTCCTGTTGGGCATTCCCATACTATTAATCGGTATAGTGCTTGGGTTGTTATTCAAGACAAAACCGAAATCCACGTTTCAAGCCAAAGCTGCATAGATATAGAACAAAAAAATAAATGCTGTTACCATTGGTAGCAGCATTTATCTTTTATATACTTTTCCTACTTACAGTGCAGCCGATGCATATATCCAGTCGTAGAAGAACGAACAAACGCCAAACAAGGCGATGCCTACCGTACAAAGTGCCATGGCAACCTTGGTGTTGGTATCGCTTTGGAATGTAGGAAGCGGTGTGTCCGTTTTCTTGATATACATAGCCTTAACAATAAGCAGATAGTAGTAAAGACTGACGACTGTATTGATCAAGGCAATGAAGACTACGAAATAAGACCAGAAGGGTGCACTCTCATGACCTGCCACACCCGCCATGAAGACGAAGAACTTGGAGAACATACCTGCAAAGGGAGGAATGCCTGCCAACGAGAATAATGCAAGTGTCATGAGGAATGACAGTTTGGGATTGGTCTGATAGAACCCGTCGTAAGTGCTCATCTTCGTGTCGCCGCCATTATGCTCGACGACATTAATGACAGTGAAGACCGCCATATTGGCAACAATGTAAACCAGCACGTAATAGATGAGTGCGGTAGTTGACATCTGGAAGTTGTTACCAATAACTGCCAGCATGATATATCCTGCCTGTGAGATAGAGCTGAATGCCATGAAACGCTTGAGCTCTGTCTGACGAATGGCAAAAAGATTGGCTACGGTAATGCTGAGTATGATAACTACCCAGAGCATGGGCTGATAGTACTGCGACATTGGTGCAAAGACCTTTGTAAGGATGATGAGCAATGTCAATGCAGCAGCGCCTTTTGAGATGACGCTCAGGTAACCGGTTACTGGCGTTGGTGCTCCCTGATAGGTGTCAGCGGTCCAGAAATGGAAGGGGACGAGCGACAGCTTGAAGCCCAGTCCGCTGAAGAAGAACGCCAGTCCGATGAGGTTAAGCGGCGAGAACATATAGTTGGTGCTC
>JAFPED010000082.1 GCA_017423565.1 Prevotella sp.
CCTTCTTGTTCAGTTTGAAACCATAATCGCGAGGCTTGGGACCAAACACGCGACCACCACCTACCAATACAGGCGATTTGATATCACCACGACGTGCGCCACCGCCGCCCTTCTGACGACCGAGCTTACGGGTAGAACCACTTATTTCGCTTCTCTCCTTAGACTTTGCAGTACCTTGACGCTGGTTAGCCATAATCAACTTAACGTCGAGATAGATTGCGTGGTCGTTAGGCTCGATTGCGTAAATTGCATCGTTCAGAGAAACAGAACGTCCTGTTTCCTGACCTTTTATATTCAATACACTAACTTCCATTTTACTTGATAACACTTACAATTGAACCTTTGTAACCTGGAACACTACCCTTGATCAACAGAAGGTTATGCTCTGGAATTACCTTTAACACTTGCAGGTTGTGTGTTGTCACACGGTCGCAACCCATCTGACCACCCATGCGAAGGCCTTTGAACACCTTTGCAGGATAAGAACATGCACCAATAGAACCGGGTTTGCGCAGACGGTCGTCCTGACCATGAGTAGTCTGGCCAACACCACCGAAACCATGACGTTTAACAACGCCTTGGAAACCCTTACCCTTAGAGGTGCCTATTACGTCAACAAAAGAAGAATCAGCAAACAAATCAACGGTGATAGTATCACCCAAATTCAATTCCTGATCAAATCCTGTGAACTCGGCCAAGTGTCTCTTGGGAGTTACTCCTGCTTTCTTGAAGTGGCCCATCATAGGAGCAGTGGTGTTCTTCTCCTTAGCCTCTTCGAAACCGAGCTGAACAGCATTGTAACCGTCCTTCTCTACACTTTTCACCTGAGTAACAACACAAGGACCTAATTCGATAACAGTGCATGGTACATTCTTACCCTCGGCACTGAATACGGAAGTCATTCCGATTTTCTTTCCTAATAATCCTGGCATTTCAGTTTTAATTTAATAAACAATTCAATAGCATTAAACCTTGATCTCAACTTCTACTCCACTGGGCAACTCCAGCTTCATCAATGCATCCACGGTCTTCTCCGTAGAGCTGTAGATGTCGATAAGACGCTTGTAAGAACTCAACTCAAACTGTTCGCGACTCTTTTTGTTAACGAAGGTTGAACGGTTTACCGTAAAGATTCTCTTACGAGTAGGCAGAGGTATTGGACCACTTACAATGGCACCTGTAGCCTTTACGGTCTTTGCAATCTTCTCTGCTGACTTGTCGACCAGGTTGTGGTCGTAAGACTTCAGTTTAATTCTGATTTTCTGACTCATTTGTTTTTATTAATTATAAATTATTAATGTTGAGGTCGAATGGTATGTCAATTAAGAGTCATTCGCTAACTGGCACCATCCATCCTATATTCATATTATGTCGTTTTTTGTCATTGGAGGCTATACCAGATCCACGCGGCCCTTGATCTCCTCCAGGACAACCTTGGCGATACCAGAGCTTACAGCTGCGTGGTGATCGTAGGTCATAGAGCTAGTAGCGCGACCAGAAGTGATTGTACGCAATGCGGTAACATAGCCAAACATCTCAGCCAATGGAACCATTGCCTTAATCAGACGGGCACCACTACGAGTGGTATCCATACCTTCTACCTGACCACGACGCTTGTTCAAGTCGCCAATCACATCACCCATGTTCTCCTCTGGAGTAACAACCTCCAGTTTCATGATGGGTTCCATCAAGACAGGTTTTGCTTTTGCACAGCATGCTCTGTAAGCCATTTGGGCTGCCAGTTCGAATGACAACTGGTCAGAATCCACAGGATGGAAACTACCATCAAGCAGCTCTACCTTCAGGCTGTCCATAGGATAACCTCCCAGCACACCATTTTTCATGGCAGACTCGAAACCCTTCTGGACAGAGGGGATAAACTCCTTGGGGATATTACCACCTGTAACCTTGCTGACAAACTGCAAGCCACCCTCTTTGAAGTCCTCATCAATTGGACCTACGTTAACGATGATGTCTGCAAACTTACCACGACCACCAGACTGTTTCTTGTAAACCTCGCGATGATTTACAGTTTGAGTGATAGCCTCCTTGTAGTTAACTTGAGGCTTGCCTTGATTGCACTCTACCTGGAACTCACGCTTCAGACGGTCAATAATGATATCCAAGTGCAACTCACCCATACCGGAGATGATTGTCTGACCACTCTGCTCATCAGTACGAACTGTGAAAGTGGGATCCTCTTCAGCCAGTTTGGCAAGTCCATTGCTCAACTTGTCCAAGTCCTTCTGTGTCTTGGGTTCTACAGCTATACCGATAACGGGATCTGGGAAGTCCATAGACTCCAGAATGATGGGAGCATCCTCATCGCAAAGGGTATCACCTGTGTGAATGTCCTTGAAACCTACACCTGCACCAATATCGCCAGCACTGATCACGTCAACGGGATTCTGGTGGTTGGAATGCATCTGGAACAGACGGCTTACACGCTCCTTCTTGCCAGAGCGCATGTTATAGATATATGAACCAGACTCTACCTTGCCTGAGTAGACACGGAAAAATGTCAGACGTCCAACATAGGGATCGGTTGCAATCTTGAATGCCAACGCTGATGTCTTCTCATTCTCATCAGGTCTGCGGTCCTCTTCTTCACCTGAAGTAGGATTGGTACCCACAATGTTGGGAGTGTCCAAAGGAGAGGGGAGGAACATGCAGACGTAGTCCAAAAGTGTCTGCACACCTTTGTTCTTGAAAGAAGAACCACAGCACATAGGAACAATGTTAAGTGCCAGCGTACCCTTGCGGATAGCAGCGATAATCTCTTCCTTTGTGATACTGTTGGGATCCTCGAAATACTTCTCCATCAGAGACTCATCCTGCTCAGCAGCCTGCTCAAGCAGTTTGCCGCGATACTCCTCAGCCTCAGCCAGAAGGTCTGCGGGAATGTCATCTACCTCGAATTCAGCACCCTGTGTCTCATCGTGCCACAAGATAGCCTTCATGTCCAGCAAGTCAACTACGCCCTTGAAGTTTTCCTCGACACCAATAGGCACGTTCAATGCAACGGGGTTGGCGCCCAGAATCTCCTTCATCTGGCGAAGTACTTCATAGAAGTCTGCACCAGAGCGGTCCATCTTATTCACATAACCGATACGAGGTACGTTGTACTTGTCAGCCTGACGCCATACAGTCTCAGACTGGGGCTGTACGCCACCTACTGCACAGTAAGTTGCTACTGCTCCGTCCAACACGCGCAGAGAACGTTCAACCTCAGCAGTGAAGTCAACGTGTCCCGGAGTGTCAATCAGGTTGAACTTATACTTATTGCCATTATAGTTCCAGTAAGCCGTGGTAGCAGCAGAAGTGATGGTAATACCACGCTCCTGCTCCTGAGCCATCCAGTCCATAGTGGCTGCACCTTCATGCACCTCACCTATCTTATGGGTCTTACCAGTGTAGAAGAGGATTCGCTCTGAAGTAGTGGTCTTGCCGGCATCGATGTGAGCCATGATGCCGAAGTTGCGAGTCAAGTGAAGATCTTGCTTAGCCATTATATTCAGTTTACGTTAGAAACGGAAATGAGCGAATGCACGGTTAGCCTCAGCCA
>JAFPED010000083.1 GCA_017423565.1 Prevotella sp.
CACGAGATCAAGGTTAGCCTTGAATACTTTTTGTTTGAGTTCTTCTAACATATTTATTATTGATAATTAAATCTTAAAATTTGGGTCTTCGTTATAGGCCCGTTTGTTGAAACGATATAGATAAGCACCGCGTTTGGAGCTTGTCTTGTCGATGAGCTCAGTCTTCTCGATATAATCCATCTCCTTGATGCGCTTCCGGAAATTGCGCTTGTCGAGTTCTGCACCATTGACAGCCTCATAGAGCCTCTGAAGCTGAGTGAGGGTGAAGAGGGCTGGAAGCAGGCGGAATCCCACAGGTTCGTGAGCCAACTTCTGCTGCATCATCTTGCGTGCCTTCTTGACCATCTCGTTGTGGTCGGAATAGAGTTGGGGTATCTCTTCGATATTTACCCATTGCAGACCGTGCTCCTTCAGAAGATTGTCTTCATAGTCATTCACATTGATCAGAGCATAGTATGCGATAGAAACCACACGCTCACCTGGGTCGCGGTCGACTTTTCCAAAAGCACCTACCTGACGCATATAGAGATTCCTCAGTCCCGTGAGTTCATATAAGGTGCGAGAAGCAGCCTCATCTACACTCTCGTCGCTGGAGACGAAGCCTCCGTAGAGGCTCCATTCACCACGACCAGGATCCATCTGACGCTTGCCAATCAGTATCTTCAGCTTTCCATCATCGAAACCGAAGATAATACAGTCAACAGACAGCCAGACTTTAGAATGCTCACTATAAAATTGTGTCATTTCTTTGTTGTATTGTTTACCAGAAGTACCAGTAGAATGTTGCACAGAGGCCAATAACGACGAGTGTACCTACGACATCGAAGACGCCCCAGCTCTCCTGAATCGATTTTTTGAAATCGCTAGTAAAGGTGATGGCAGCAATCTGCTCCTTGGAAGGTGCGGGAGTGAAGCAGCTGATGCACACCATCATCAGGATGATGAACACGAGCAACCAGCACTCGAATACGAGCCAGTTAGTCTGCCAGAACCAAGTAGTGGCATCCCAGAAGGCACCGTCCATGGTAGCCTTACCGGTATCGGTGATGACGTTAGTCACCAGACGGCACATACCAATGAAGAAACCACCGATGAGACCCCATTCACCAGCCTTAGGTGTAATCTTCTTAGAGAACATACCCAGTGTGAATACAGCGACCATAGCGGGAGCCAGCAATGACTGGATACCCTGCAGATAGCTATAGAGTGAACCGAGGCTCATCATCACAGGCATCCAGATGAGGCCAAGAATCACTACGACAACAGTAGCCATACGGCCAACGAATACGTAGTGAGCCTCGCTCATGCCCTTCTTCATGGGTTTATAGAAGTCCTCAGTAAACAGGGTGGCACAACTATTGAAGAAAGCTGCCAATGATGCTACCAGAGCACATACAAAGCCGATGGTGACAATACCCTTTACACCAGCGGGCAGCACGTTCTTAACCATAGCGGCAAACGAGGCATCGGTGTTCAATAGAGCCTCTACACCGTGAGGATGAGTCTGAACTACTTGACAAAGCTCATCATAGTGCTCTCTGAGCCATGCAGGATCGGACAGAAGTCCATGATTCTGTACCAATTGAGGATCGACAGATGCCAGAGCAGCATTGATGCTGGCAATGAGTTCAGAGTCTTCCATGTGATTGTTTATGAAAGCGTCGAGAACGGTCGCATCGTACATGGAGAATCCTTCTACTCCCATATTATTCAGAGCGATGGCAATCATGCCAGGAATCAGGAACATGAAGCAGGGTAGGATCTTGAAGAAGCCTGCAGCGATAGTACCACGACGGGCACGTGCCATTACGACTGCATTATCCTCACCAGGCACCTGTCCGAGCACACGCTGTACGATATGCTGGTCAGTACACCAGTACCAGAATCCAATGATTGATGCTCCGATGAACACTACATAGCCAGGATATTCATTGTACAGATGGTCGGCAACCATTCCGCCCTCAGGAGTAGGCATTTGCTCGAAGTGGAACATGTGGTGTATACCGGCGCCATTGTGCATTGAAGCGGCATTGTCCATTAAGACTGTCCAACCTTCCGTGATGCTACCTCCGCCCAACATGTTAAGACCCAGGAAAAGAACCATGAATGCACCAATAATAAGAATAGGTGTCTGGATGGAACTAAGTGTCATCACACCCTTCATACCACCGAATACGGTGAATACAGCTGTAATGGCAATCAGACCAATGGCTCCGTACCAGAAGGGAATACCAAGCAGGAACTCAAAGAATACACCACCTGTGAAAGCCGTTACTGATACTTTCGTCAGCACGTAGGCAACAAGTGTGATAATCGAGAGCCACGAACCCGTACGCTGAGTATAGCGGAACTTCAGGAAATCAGGCATCGTGATAATCTTGCCCATCTTGTTGATGAGCAGCTCATAGAATGGTACGAATACCCAACCCAAGATGAGGATCATCCATCCCTGCATCTCCCAGTGGGCCATACCTACACCGTCTTTTGCACCAGTACCAGCCAGACCTACAAGGTGCTCGGAGCCGATGTTGGCTGCAAAAATGGCCATACCAATTACATACCAGGGCTCTCCTTTACCAAATAGGTAGGCAGAAGAGTCCTCGCCCTGCTGGGCTTTCTTGTCTTTCCAGATAGCATACCATACGGCTGCTATCACTCCACAAAGGCCGATGGCAAGAACTGTCCAATCGAGCCAAATGAACTCATGTGAATTCCAATCCATTGTTTTCTTTGTTATGTTAATGTTAGTAATTATTTGATTGAGAACTTGTATGCAGCGTGGCTGTAGTACTTTTCGTCAGGATTCAGTGTTGGCTGTAACCACTCAGGATGATTAGGAGAGTCGGGATACTTCTGGCTCTCGAGACAAATGCTCACGTGCTTGGGGTAGGTGATACCATGCTTGCGGCTGATGGTAGCATCGGCACCGACACCTTGGAAGTTGCCGCTGTATACCTGTACGCCTGGCTCGTTTGTAAACATCTCCATGAAGATGCCTGACTTCGGAGAATAGAGACTCGCACATACCTGAGTGTCATCACCCTTACCATCCTTAAAAGTATTCAGGCAGAAATTATGGTCATAGCCTGTCGCATTCTGAATCTGGTCGAAATCAGAGTTGATGCTGTCCCCAACGGCATGAGGTGTACGGAAGTCCATAGGTGTTCCCTCAACTGATTTGATTTCACCCGTTGGGATGTAGAGCTTATCGCTTGGAGTGAAATTGTCGGCATTCACATAGAGTACTTGATCGTAAGCGGGTTGTGTAAAGTCACCACTTAGGTTGTAATAGTTGTGGTTTGTCTGGTTGATGATGGTCTGCTTATCTGTCTCAGCCTCCCATGTCATGTCGAGGATATTGTCATTTGTAACCTTATAGGTTGTAACTGCCATCACCTTTCCTGGGAATCCATTCTCACCTGCAGCAGCCACAATCGTCAGCTTCAGGACAGAATCGCCGATTTGCTCAGCATCGTATACTTGATGCATCCAACCAGTGTTACCACCTCCGTGCAGACAGTTGGGACCATCGTTCTTCTTCAGTTGAATGGTGTCATTACCAAGTATGAACTGTCCGTTCTTAATGCGGTTTGCATAACGGCCCACACTTGAACCATAGTCTGATGGTGAATTCAGTGTGTCGGCATACTGAGCGATGTTGTCAAAACCGAGTACGACGTCCGTTGGATTGCCATCCTTATCAGGAACGACGAGCGAAACGATTCGTCCACCATAGTTAGTGATACATACTTCCATGCCATTTTTGTTCTTTAGCGTGAAAAGTTTTACACGCTTTGCTTGAATAGTTGTGTCAAACTTGGCAGGGTCTAAACCCGATACCGTCAACTGTGGTGCCTTCTGGCCGCCAGCACAAGCAGAGAACATCAGCGCTGCAACGCCAATGCCCATCAATGTTGATCTGAATACTTTCATTTTTACTTGTTTTTAGTTGTTTTATTATTATTGAACGATTTTGGGTGTAAAATTACAATTATTTTTTGAACAAACAAATAAAAATATGAAAAAAAATGCGGTAAAGTGTATTATTTACACCTTACCGCTCTTATTTAACTTTTATAAACACAAAAAGACGTGTTTATAGCAAGTCGGAATTAGCAAATCTTACGTGAACCGTCGCCGATGACTACATCATAGACTTTTGGTTCATGTCCGTATTTTGCATTGAACTTCTGCTTAGCATCCTCAATGAACTTCCTATAAAGGTCATTGCGAACGAGGTTGATGGTACAACCACCAAAGCCGCCACCCATGATACGGCTACCTGTTACACCATTTTCCTTGGCGATGTCGTTCAGATAGTCGAGTTCCTCACAAGATACTTCGTAGTCCTTTGACAGGCCTTCGTGGGTCTTGTACATCATTTCGCCGACTTTCTCGTAATCGCCTTCGTTCAAGGCATCGCAGACTGCAAGCACTCGATCCTTCTCGCCAAGCACAAACTTGGCACGCTTGTAATCTTCTTCGCCAACCTCAGCACGAACCTCGTCAAGTTGTTCCCAAGTGCAATCACGCAGGGTTTCAAATTTTCCCTCTGGATGTTTGGCCTGAATGTGTTTTACCACATTCTCACAACTATTACGACGGTCATTATAAGGAGAGCCTGCCAACTGGTGCTTTACGACAGAGTCGAGCAGAACCAAACGATAGCCATCGGGCTTGAATGGGAAATATTCGAACTCACGGCTGCGGCAATCAAGGCGCATCAGACAGCCTGCCTTTCCAAAGACAGAAGCAAACTGGTCCATGATGCCACAGTTGACACCACAATAGTTGTGCTCGGTAGCCTGACCTGCGAGAACCATATCCCACTGAGAAACCTTATTCTCACCAAAAATATCGTTCAGACCACAGGCAAAGCAACTTTCCATCGCAGCCGATGAAGACATGCCGGCACCCAAGGGAACATCACCTGCAAAGGCGATATTGAAACCTTTAACGGGAACGCCCAATTTCTTCATCTCCAGTGAAATACCATAGATGTATCTAGCCCAGCTGGCACGAGGACCTGCAGGATCACTCAACTTGAAGTCTACACGATCCTTCAGGTCGATGGCATAAGCCATCACGGTGTCTTCAGTACCATTGGCACGCATTTCGGCCATGACACCTTTATCGACAGCACCAGGGAATACGAAACCGCCATTGTAATCGGTATGCTCACCAATGAGGTTGATTCGTCCAGGAGAAGCATATACGTTACCAGTCTTTCCATCAAAGTGCTTGATGAAGCGGCTTCTTACAAATTCAATATCCATAATCTTAATGTTTTAGAGGTTTAAATTTAGTCTACTTTGATATCCTTGTTCACATTCTTACAGCCGATGAGGGCATAGAATAGGATATAGGCAAGCATGGCGATAACAAGCCAATAGCTGGCAATCGGACCTACTGATTCTGCTATAGCCTCCTGGAACAACGGCATGATACCACCACCAACAACCATTGTCATGAAGATGCCAGAAGCTGCCTCCGTATATTTGCCCAAACCCTCTACAGAGAGGTTGAAGATACCGCCCCACATGATAGAGGTGCAGAGTCCGCAGGCGGGAATAAGGAATGCCTTAGCAGGTACATCATTTCCGTTGAACCCGATAGTTACACTTTCTGGCATAAAGATGGCAATAATCAGAAGAATGATTGCAACGGCACTGACAGTCGAAAGCTGCAGCTTAGTAGAAACCTTACCAGAGATGGCACTTGAGCATGCACGCCCAATCATCATCAGGAGCCAGTAGGCTGCGGCTAGTGTGCCTCCTGCAGCTGCAGCACCCTCGAATGGAAGATCAGTTACATAGAAGTTCAACTCCATGGGGATGCCAATCTCAATACCTACATAGAAGAAAATGGCAATAACGCCCAGCACACAGTGACGGAAAGCCAGAGGACTGCGTTCGTACTTTGGCTCAACCTTACCAAGGGTAGGCTCAGGGATTGAAACGCGGCTGATAATGACAAATGAGATAGCAAATACAGCCATTCCAATGAAAAGCAATGGAGCAACGTCGCTCATGCTGGTGTCCTTGGTTACAGTACCTACGAGGATACCCGCCAACAGTGGAGTCAACGTACCAGTCAGTGAGTTCAAAGTACCACCAATCTGGATGAGCTGATTACCCTTATTACCACCACCTCCGAGAAGATTCAGCATAGGGTTCACTACGGTGTTCAGCATACATACACAGAAACCGCAGATGAAAGCACCCAGCAGATAGATGACCAGATTGAGAGCTACAGGGATGCCGTTGTATGAAAAAACGTAAGAGCCGGCTCCAAACAGACTTGAAAGATATTGGAATACCAATCCCACAATACCTACGATAAGAGCTATCAGGGCAGTCTTCTTATACCCGTATTTAGTCAGCATTTTACCAGCTGGAATACCCATAAAAAGGTAGGCGGCAAAGTTCATCAGATTACCCCATGCCTTTGCAAATGGATATTCAAATCCCCAAATGTTGCCAAAGGGTGCACCCATGTTTGTTACAAAACTGATCATCGCGAAGATGAAGCACATGGTGATAATGGCAATCAGCTTGCCATTGTTCTTAGTCTCAGTCATATTCTTGTCTAATTTTTTAGTCGGAGGATTATTCAACAACACCAAAACGATAGATCGTCTTCTGCTTATAGCGCTGACCTGGGTTCAGAACGACGCTGGGGAAGTAAGGACGATTTGGTGTGTCAGGGAAGTGCTGAGCCTCCAGACATACTGCTGAGCGGTATGGGAATGTACAGTCGTTGGCTCCCTTGTAACCTGTTGCGAAGTTGGCTGTGTAAAGCTGCATACCAGGCTCTGTTGTGTAGCACTCCAGTGTACGACCGCTCTTTGGCTCGGTAATTCTGGCAGCAAAGCTCAGTTCACCCTCTTCATGCTTGTTCAGCA
>JAFPED010000084.1 GCA_017423565.1 Prevotella sp.
AACCAATCCTGATGAACCTGAAGACCTGACCGCTAATGTCATAGCACTCTACAGTTCGAAGTATGGCAAGGGACTCAGCGAGAACAACCCTGGATGGGGTGTCGGCGGTGGTGCTCCTAATCCACTTTATACCTCGTTAGCGGAAGTTGAAATAGCCGATGGTCATAAGTCGGTACATGTCAAGGGTACAGGTTTCAATAACCGTACACAGAATGGTGTTGCCGTATCAGCAGACTACACAACCATACATGTTGCACTCTATCCTTTCTCTGCTACCGAATGTAAGATCTTTGGTGACAATGCTTATGGCAATGCTATTATCAAGACAGGTCTTGTCCCTGGACAGTGGAACTATGTTTCCGTGCCAAACGACGGTATCACACAGAACTATATCTGTATAGAACTGGTTGGTGAGTCTGAGTTCTATCTCGACCACTTCTATTTCGCTAAGCCGGCAGCTGACGACTCTCAGGCTCCTGTACTTGACGTTGCAGAGTTGGTGAATACTGGTGTTGGCAGTGCAACGCTCCGTCTGAAGGCTACAGACGACAAGTCGGCTCAAGTAACCTATGTCATTACTGACAATAACAACAAGACTTATACCACTAAGGGTGACAGTGGCGCTGAGGTTACTTATACCATAACAGGTCTGTTGCCAGGAACCAGCTATACTTTCAGCGTCGTGGCACAGGATGACAACGAGAACAAGAGCGGAGCCCAGACCATCAATGCTTCGACTACAGCATGGACGGCAGCCCCACAGCCAACGCTTGACGCTACTGAGGTATATGCACTTTACAGCGATGCCTATACCGACATTCACAACTTCAGCTATCAGGTTTGGTGGGATGGTCAGGCTAAACAGGAAGAAGTGGAGCCTGTTGCTGGCGACAAGGTATGGCATATTACAGACTTCGTGTTCCTTGGCACAGAGCATGACGAGGTGGATGCCAGCCAGTTTGAAAAGCTTCATCTCGACGTGATGCCTGTCAGCGAAGATATGACGCTTGGCGTTACACCTGTAAATGCTGCTGAAGATGCTAATCTTTATGTCAATACTCCAACACTGACGGCTAACCAGTGGAATGCTGTAGAAATCAGTATTGAAGACTTCAAGGCAGCTGGTCTCTCCATGACGCGTGCCTTCCAGATAAAGCTGACTGGTGCTAACGGACAGAATGGTACAGGTCAGGAGTTCTATCTCGACAATATCTATTATGTGAAGGGCGAAGGTGGCGACGAACCAGTGGAACAAGCTACAAGCGGTGAGGAGACGGCTATTATTGAGTCAACATTACCCGAGGTCAATGGCAAAGAGCTGAAATATACCTGGGCGTTCACTCAGGAGGGCAAGAATGTCACCATTACTTTTGCTTGCACCAATGCCAGTGAGATACCAGGTATCGTCGATGGCTATATCCAGGATAAGACTGATGGCTTTGCAGAGTCTGCCGGCTTGACAAAGACTTGGAGCAACTGCACAGAGGGACAAATCCTTAAGGTTGCCCATAAGTGGGAGTTTGCTGGTGGCGCTTTCGTTACACCAGACTTTACCTATAAGGTGAAGGCTGCTGGCGACGAGCCAGAAGAGCCTGTTGAGCCGGAAGCAACCAGTGGTGAGGGTTCTTACACTATTCCTTCTGGTATGAATGAGGGTAAGGAACTGAAATATACCTGGGCGTTTACCCAGACAGGTAAGGACGTTACAGTTACCTTTGCCTGCACCAATAAGGACGACATTGTTGGTATTGTTGATGGTTATGTCTTCGACAAGACTGACGGTTTTGCCGAGCACGAAGGTCTGACCTACACCTGGACCAACTGCACTGAAGGACAGAAAGTGACTGCTGCACACAAATGGATGTTCGCAGAGGGCGACTTCATCACTCCTGACTTCACTTATACGGTGAAAGCAGAGGGCGACATACCACAGGAGTCCATTGTCAAGACCGTACAGTTGCTGGGTACCTGGAACTGGGATGTCAGCGTTGATAATCTCACACTGACCAAGCAGGCCGATGCCAACGTATGGACAGGCACGCTCGACCTTACTGATATCTATGGCGACCAGGAGTTCAAGCTTGTCGTCAATGGTGGTGGTGACGAAAACGACAACTGGGCAGGATGGATTGGTACCAACAAGGTTACCGTTGAAGCTCCTGCTGAGTGGGGTGTCTTCTCTGGCACTGAAGATAATATGAACATGACGCTGAATCATGGAAAGACGGGTTATAAGACCTACACCATCACAGCTACATGGACTGAAGGTGACAACTACTATGAGGGTTGGACCCTGAAGATTGAGGGTAAGGACAAAGCCGACCTCTTCGTGAAGTTCGTCAATGGCAAGCAGTGGAACGAGGTATATGCCTACACGTGGGGAGTCATCGATGTCTCTTGGCCAGGCTATAAGCTCGAGAAGACCGGCACCGAGACCATCAACGGCACAGAGTACGACGTTTATACATGGAACTTGCCAGCTGAGATAACTGGCATGCCTCAATACGTCATCTTCAGTGATGGAACAGGTGGAACAGGCGGTGAGACACAGACGCAAAACCTTGAGTTTGTCAACGGTAAGACCTACTACGACATGGTTCCCGTACCAGCTGCCATCTATTCAATTGTTGGTGAACTGACTGGCGGATGGGATGCAGATGCCGACATGACACAGGATGCTGACAACGAGAATATCTACACCTTGGTGGTAGAGGACTTCGAGGCAACTGCCGAAGGCTATCAGTACAAGCTGCGTAAGAACCATCAGTGGGGTGAAGGCGAAATACCTGCCGCTGGCAACTACACCTGGAATCCAGAGGAAGTTGGCGCTACCTACGACCTCACCTTCACGTTTAATCTGAGTGAAGGAACGCTGACACTCGACGCAGTGAAGCAGTCAGCATCCATAGTGCTCGATACCGAGGCTCTTGACGCAGAGATAGCTGCAGCAGAGGACCTTATTAAGGATGTTGACCAGACCGAAGGACCTGCCAAGACACTGGCTGATGCCATAGCAGCTGCTAAGGAAGCCAAGAGCGCTGCCACTACGCAGGACGACATCACCACTGCACTGCAGACGCTGCAGACTGCCGTGGCTGCCTACAAGACCACTACGGGCATCAATACCATCAAGCTGAATCCTGCCGATGGTATCATCTACGACCTCAACGGACGCCGTGTTCTCAACCCAGCAAAGGGTATCTACATTCAGAACGGCCGCCGGGTAGTTATCAAGTAATCACTGCTAACGGGTGCACCTGTTTCCACAAACGGGTGCACCTGTTTACTTAAATAGGTGCACCTGTTTTCATTAACAAGTGCACCTGTTTTTTTTGTTCCTTAGGGTAAGAATGATGATTGATTAGACTCGGCAGGGAATCCATATCCAGAAGGTGGAGCCTTTTCCCTTACCGTCGCTGTCAACACCGATGTTGCCACCGCAGCGTTCGGCAATCGACTTGCAGATATTCAGTCCGAGACCAGTGCCTTGTACAAATTCATTTAGCTTAACAAAACGGTCAAAGATGTGCGCCTGATCCTCCTTGGCGATGCCTGCTCCAGTGTCCTCGCAGTAGATGAGCAGTCCGTCAGCATGATCGCTTTCTCTTTGAGATGCTTTATACCCAACTTTGATGTGACCCTGCTGCGTATATTTGACGGCATTGGTGAAGAAGTTGGTGATGACCTGTCGTACTCGTCCTTTGTCTAAACGTGTATGGAAAGTGGTGTAAGGGTTGTCTTTGATGAATTGCACGTCACGGTTCTGCATGCGCTGTTCCAGCGACTGGCAGATGTCGTCGAAGGCTTTTGCAAAGTCGATGTCAGTGGGTGAGATTTCCATTGGCCGCAAGTCGATGTCGGAGGCTTCCAGAATGTCGCTTATCAGTCGGAGCAGCATGTCGCAGTTGTCGTGAATGATGCGTATGATCTGTTTTTTCTCTTCAGCATCCTCAATGGTAGGAAGAATATCCGAGAAGCCGACGATGGAGTTCAGCGGTGTACGTATCTCGTGGGTCATATTGGCAAGGAATGCAGCCTTCTGGCGTCCGGAGTCCTCGGCGCGTGCTGTCTCTTTGCGCAGTTTTTCCTGTGCCTCCAAGAGGTCGGTGATGTTACGCGCCAGTCCGAAGTATTCCGTCAACTGGCCGTCCTTGAAGATGGGAATGCCCGATATGGAATACCAGCAGGGTCCGTCGTCGAACAGTGTGTGTGTGAATGGCAGTACCGTGGTGTAGGGCTTACCCTCCTGCATGACATGCTTTATCATGGTCATGGCCTCTTCACGTGCGTGGGGTGCGATGGTTTCTATGTATTCCTCCATCGTTTCGGTATATTCCGTCCGTCCTGTTGTGCGTGACATGTTGATGGCATTATCTGCCAGACGGTATTTCCATATATACATTTTGCTCTCCGTCAAGAGGTAGCTGAGTCGTTGGTCATACAGCTTAATGTCCTCATTGACGGTCTTCAGTTGTCGGTCGTGTTCACGTTGTTCCACATACATATTACGCTCATCAGTGATGTCGCGTGCGGTGACGTTGTAATAGACCAGTTCATCATCATCGTTCATCACTGGGTTTATGCTGAACTCAATGTAGCTGTTTAAACCTATTTGTGGGTCATCAAGATGCTGGCAGACATATATCTCATCACGGGAACCAGGTAGATAGACGCCCTTGAGGTTTGGGAAGTTGAAGAGTGGTAAGGTGCGGAAGTATTGTTCGTTGCCTTCATCTATGCGGCAAAGCTCACGCATCTTCGTGTTAAAGTCAATAAGTGTGCCGTTGGCATCGAAGAACGACATGGCGACGAGGTTCGTGTCAAACATCTTCTTGTACTTGCCCGCCATGGTCCGGACACGCAGTTCTTCGTTCAGTTCTTCTGTAATGTCCTTGGTGGTATAGACAATGTAGAGAGGATGACCTGACGACTGTTGCCCATTGCTGCCGTCACGCTCCACGAGGGCGTTGCCATAGTAGTCTCTCCATTCTGGCTCCTCGACGGTACCCCGATTGAATCGGATGTTGATGTCGAAGTGGTTGATGACACCAGTTGTCAGCTGTGCGTTGAGCAAGTGTAGCCGCTGACCGTCCTCGGGCTGTATTCGCTGCAGGAATTCCTCGGGTTTCATCTCGTCTTGCGGCAGCATCTTGCCGTACTTGTTGCGCAGCAGGTTGCTCTTGAAGTCCCACTCAACCACGAAGTAGTCACCCATGTTGAGCACACGGTCCATCATCTTTCCCAGGTCGGAGCTTTCGCGTACGGTCATGCTCACCCTTCGGCGTACCAAACGTATGAGCAGGAACACGATAAAAGCCGTGAGAAGCAATCCGGCGATAATAAAGAGAGCGACAGGTGACGTGTTGTCGTGCTCATGTTCAGGATGGAACCAGCGGTCATAGATGTTATGCAGCATGCCGGCCTGTTCCAACCGGGTGTATTGGTCGTCGATGAGGTCTATCAGTTCTTTGTTATAGCCAATGATTCGCAGCTCACCGGCCGGGATGTCTATCTCGTCAAGGGTTATGCTGTCGAGGCTTAGTTCCTGAATCTTATGGTTAAGTGGGATTTCTCCCCAGATAAGGTACTTTTGACTACCGTGCCTGATGCTTACCAGTCCGTCCTTCGGTGAGTGAAAGGCTGTGGCAAAGGGCAACGGCCCCATGTCAGCAATAGCCAGTGCAGCATAGTCTTCCTCCTTGAGCAGCAGTGTGTCGGAGGGCTGAATGTCGGCAAGGCGATGCAGTGGTTGTGTGTCAATGCGCCGCGCTACCTTCAGGTTATAATAATTAATGTACTTACGGGTTGCAACGTAGGGTCTGTCCTTGAAGAAGAAATACAATGCATGGATGAGGTCTGCATCGCGACGCTTGAATATCTCGGTGGCGACGTGCCATTCCTCCATGACGAACTTGTGGGGAATACCGAGCTCGTCGAGAATAAGGTCCAGCACTTCAACGTTGTAACCTGCCGGTTGCCCTTCTCCATTGAGATACTCAAAAGGACGGAAATCCCAGTCACCGACAATGATGAGCGGATGGTCCTCCGTATAGCCCAGGTTCTTGACATCGCCAAGAGGCTGTGTAGGTTGGTCGCCAGCATAGAGCAAAGGCAAAAAGGCTGAAAGGAAAAGGCATAGAGTGACGAGCCTTCTCCCTTTCTGAATAATATCTTGTGTCATGCTGTACATCATTGTCGATTATCAATTAATTATCACTGGGTGTAGGTATGATTATCCAGAAGATGGTGCCTTCGCCCGCTTTGGACTTCATGTGTATTCTGCCACCCATAAGTTTGACCACCTCCTGACAGATGGGTAGTCCCAGTCCGCTGCTGCTACCATTGATGGATACGAAACGTTCAAATATTTTCTCATGCTGCTCGGCTGGTATGCCAATGCCCGTGTCTTGAACAGCCACTGTGAGGTCTTCGCCGTTATAGTCGAAGTGGGTACGCACTTCACCCGAATTGGTAAATTGAGCGGCATTGATGAGAAGCTGGTCGATGACGATTCCCAGATTGTTCAGGTCGATGTTGAGCATGAGGTTCTTGTAAGGAGAGTCAACGATGAAGTTAATATCTGACTTTCCATATTTCAGCCAAGTGTCCCTGCAGCGGCTCTCAAAGAAGTTGGCGAAATCTACTGGCTCAGGCTTGAATTCTATCATGCCGGCATCGAGCCTCGAGAGCAGCAGAATGTTGTTCACCAGGTTCAGCAGAATGCGTGAGTTGATCTTGATCTGCTCGATAAAGGACTTCTCGTCCTCCGAGTCAGGATTCATCTCCATAAGCTCGGCAAAGCCCACGACCGAAGTAAGCGGCGTGCGTATCTCGTAGCACATATTGTGGAGGAAGGCGTTTTTCACCATCTCCACCTCCTGTGCCTTCTTGGTTTCCAGGGCGAGTTGCTTCTCTGTGGCCTTGATATCGCTGATGTCACGACACATACCAAAGTATTTAGTGACGGTTCCGTTGGCATCGGTTACTGGCACAATCGAGAAATACAAATAGAGCGGATGTTTGAGTTTTAGTGTTGTTTTGACCACCTCTTTGACGGGTTGCTGCGTCAGGTTGTCCATGATGTTCATCATGCGCTGTGCGGTCTTCTTCGACTCCTCGTCGGTCAGTGTCAACAGTCTTGTCTGCGTAAGCTTTTGCTGCACGTGTCCTGTCTCGCTGAATATGGTCAGTGTATGCGTATCGGGGGAATAGTTGACTACACGTACTCCGCCTTTTCTCATCACGTAGTCGATGTTACGGGCATAATCCTGCAGCTCGGCGGTGGCTTCCTCCAACTTTGCAATTTTCTTCTGCAGGCGAGAATACGTCTTTGCAAGGCCTGTGACGTCACGACCGTTGGCGTAGATACCCAGCAGTTGACCGTCATCATCGCGCAGTGGCACTAACTGCAGCTCGTAATACAACTCGTCGCGATTGAGTATTTTGTTCAACGCCCTTTCGTCATTCGTTGAGCGATATATTTGCGTCAGATAGGTATAATCCAAGTCGTCAAGATGGAGATCAGGCTCACCCAGCACGCTCTGAATGGAAATCTGTGAATCGATGATGCGCTGCATGTCACCGCCAATACCCTTGACAGCCTTCTCGTTCATGTCATCGATAATGCCTTTTTCGTTGTACGACACGGCATCTATGAGTGTTGAGTTGAAGATGTGGCGGTATCGCAGCATGGTGTCTTTCTGTTGCTGTTGGCGCTGCCGAATCTTGGTGATGTCCCTGGTTGCTCCGATGATTACCGTTGGTTTCCCGTTCTTGTCACGTTTCATCACAGAGAAATCAACAGAGAAGATGTATTCCTTCTTGCTGTTGCTCTGAATGGCTTTCAGCTCGAGCGTCTCACCTTGCTTTTTAAGACTGACCATGTCGTTGAGCAATATGCATATCCGCTCATAGTCCTCCGGACCGACATAGAACTGTCCGAAGTCAGGCGAGAACGGTTTAGTGATTTTCTTACCGTTGGGTTCGAAACTGGTGACCATTTGACTTGCAACGTCATACAGCCAGATATGCACCTTGCTGGTATTGAGAATGAGTGATAGTCGGTCGTTTGAGCGTTGCAGACTCTTCGTCATTCTCCGTTCATAGAACCGTGAGAAGACATAATAGGCAAGGAACAGTGCAGTAACCACCAGGAGTGCCACTACCATATACCACACCCATGAGGGTATGCCGGTATCCTTATGTTCGGGGTAGAACCACTTGTACTGTATAGCCTGTAGCTGTCCTGTGGAATTCAAATATGAAAAGACGCTGTCAAACTGACGGAGCAAATGTTCGTCGCTGGACATGAATTTATACTCGCCATGCTGTAGGTTGATGGGTGAGAGTTCCAGGTCATTGTAGTTGAACTTTTGGAGCAGCCAATTTAGTGACACAGTGTTCCACACTATCATGCTACCGGGGTGGCTGTGAACGTACTGTATAGCCTCGTGCATGTCGTTATAGGGAATAGCGTTCTTGCTCCAGCCATGGTCAATCATAAAGTGGTGGCTAAAACTTCCTGCATGCACAATGACACGGTGATTGGCAAGGTCGTCAGCATTCTTCAGTAGCAATGGCTCGTTCTTTCGGTGCACCACACTGTGTGTAAACATCTGTATGACGTTCATTCCGTAATGCGCATACTCATCATGGAAATTGGCATCCATGGCACACATGAGGTTGGCGCGCCCGGCTTTCAGGTCGTTCAGCGCATCATGCGTAGGCTTCAGCTTGACAATGTAGGGTATGTTGAGTTCCTTACAGATGAGTTTCAACAGGTCAATGTTGTAACCGACGGGTTCGCCTGAATCGTTGAGAAAGGAGTATGGCCAGAGATCCCAAGCGTCTTCATAGACGAGTGGCTGCTTCTCCGTAAAGACGATGGTTGAATCGGGGGCGGAGAAGGCAGTTATTGCCGATATTGACAACAGTGCAGCAATTAAAAGTTTATATAGTTGTCTTATCATTTTTTTTTATTGATTTTGCAAATATACGAATTATTTATGTATTTACCAAACTTCTGACGCTTTTCTCGCATTCTTTTACATATTCACTTGAAATTACATGCTCTCCTGACAGTTTTTGCGAAGAATATGTTGTGTGAGGTGTTAAAAAGTGGAAGATGTGGTTTGCCAGAATCTGAAAAACTCAGTTATAATGGGAGTTTTAGCCAATTTGTTTAGTGGATAAAATGAATAATTGCGAAGTTTTTTTCAAGAAAAGTGAGGTTTTATTGAGGCATCTTTCATGGAACTATACCTATTTATATCTACTTTTGCGGTGAAAATAACCGCTGACATAAAACAACAAAATCAATATTAAAACTAAAAAAGCGTATGAAAAAACTATTATTATTTTTGTGTGCCTTCCTGGCGTCACTGACGGTGGGGGCGCAGCCAACGACGAATCCTACGGATCCGACTGATAAAGCAGCAAGAGTAATTGCTGTATTTAGTGATTACTATCACAAAGAATTAACCGAAAGTAACAATGCCTGGGGTGGAGGGCCCAATCCTAAATACACATCATTTAGTGTTCCTGTGATTCAGGATGGTCATAAGGTTATTCATGTTAATGGTACTGCCATCAATGGTCGTGCTTCAGGCGTGTTAAATAGTGAGTATTCAACACTGCATGTCGTTGTCTTTCCTACAACTGCTACAAGTTTAAAAGTATGGGATGATAATCAATATCCTAATGCAACCGTTTATTCTTCATTAATACCTGGTCAATGGAACTATGTTGTCGTAGAGAATGTTAGTTTCTCGACTAATTATATTGGAATAGAGTTGTATAATGGTGAAAATCCTGAAACCGAATTTTGGATGGATCATTTCTATTTTGCAAAACCTCCTGTTGAAGATGTTGTTGCACCCGTTCTTAATACATGTAGTGTCGCTTCAACTACTTGTGTGTCAACTACTTTAACACTTAAAGCAACTGATGAAACAAGTGCAAATGTAAGTTATAGGATTACCGACACGAATAATGGTACAGTATATAATGCTTCTAGTGAAAGCGGGTCAGAGATAAGTTTTACGATTGGTGGTCTTGCTGCTAATACTGCTTATGTATTTAATGTTGTCGCGTTAGATGACAATGACAACGAATCTTCTTCTGTTATAATTAATGTGACGACAGAGAGTTATCCGTCTATACCTGTTGCTGACAAATTAACAGACAATGTAAAGACAGTCTATGGTCAGTATGGAAGGGCAACGGGGTTGAGTCAGACATCAGGAACTTCTTTTAATGGAATGAGTCGCGAGGTAATTATGTTTAAAAACAACAATGCTCAGTTCTCATTACCTGCAGAACCTGAATTTAACGTTAGTGATATGGATTATATTCATTATGATGTTCTTTCTGATGTTAACACGCCGGTAGCTTTGTTTGTGGAAAACAGAACCGAGAATTGGAAGGGAAAAGATGTAGATGGAGGACTTGTCGCTGGTGTGTGGACATCTTTTGATGTGCCTGTATCTTTCTTTATTGAAGATTGTGGCCAATCTATGGAAAAAGTTATTAATTTGGCCCTGATAAAAGAGGTGGCAAATAAATCAGGACATGATGGTTTTATGGACTTTTCTTCTCCTTTCCCAACACTCTACATCGCTAATGTTTATTTCTGGAAAAATCCAGCAGAAGACACAGAAGCTCCTGTCATGACAAAGGCAGAAGCAACGACGGTGAAAGATACAAAGGTTACATTGTCAGTAAGTGCTACAGACGACAGCAACGGTACACTGACTTATAGTGTCAAGAATGGTGCTTCTGAAATCGCAACAGGAACAGGTAAGGCTGGTGTTGATGCAATTATTGAAGTTACTGGTCTTACTGCAGAAACAACCTATAATCTGACTGTAACTGCTACCGATGCTAAGGGTAATGTTTCGACAGCTATGAATGTAGCAGAATTCACAACAGAATCTACTCCAAGTGTGATTGGCACATCTGGAACAGGAATTACTGGAACAAATGGTGGAGGTACTGCTGGTCTTGAGTACTCATATGAATTTGTTGAAGATGCAACAGGTGTAAATGTGACATTTACATGTACCAATCCTGACAATTATGCAGGTTTAGTATCGTTTGTCTGGGACAATACTAATGGTTTCTCTGAAATAGAAGGTGGACAAGTTTCAATTACAAAGCACTTAGATTATGCAGTTGGAACAACGATCAAGGTAGCGTGCAAGTGGGCATATGCTGGCGGTATGTCTGT